>CAMFRR010000236.1 GCA_945982095.1 uncultured Bacteroidales bacterium | reverse complement strand
ATAAGAGACAGGCGATAGACGCCCTCAGCAATGATGAGCTGCGCGCAAAATCTGCTCAGTTGCGTCAAAAGATCAAAGACCGCACAGCACAGGACGAGACACGTATTGCACAAATCAGTGCCGAACTGGAAAAAGATCTCCCTATAAGCGAGAAAGAGAAACTTGCCAAGGAACGCGACAGCTTGGTAAAGAAGGTGGATGACACCATAGAAATAGTATTGGAAGAGATTCTTCCCGAGGCCTTCTCGGTAATGAAGAGTACAGCCCGCCGCTTCGCCCAGAACGAGACAATCAGGGTAAAAGCCAATGATTTCGACCGCAATCTTGCAGCCCAGAACAGGGATTTCATCTCCATTGAGGGCGATGAGGCCATATACAAGAACCATTGGCTGGCAGGAGGAAACGAAGTGACCTGGGATATGGTGCATTATGACGTTCAGCTCATTGGCGGCATAGTGCTCAACCGCAGCCGCAAGAATCCTTCAAAGAAACCGGGAGAGCGCGACAGGGAAGGCTGCGTTGCTGAGATGGCAACAGGTGAGGGCAAGACTCTGGTGGCAACCCTTCCTGTATTCCTCAACGCCCTTGCAGGCAAAGGAGTGCATGTGGTTACCGTCAACGACTACCTCTCAAAACGAGACTCGGAATGGATGGGACCTCTCTATATGTTCCACGGTCTGAGCGTAGACTGCATAGACAAGCATGAACCTCATTCCGAGGGCCGTAAAAGGGCATACGCCTGTGACATCACTTTCGGAACCAACAACGAGTTCGGTTTTGACTACCTGCGCGACAACATGTCGACCAGCCTGAACGACCTGGTTCAGAGAAAACACCACTATGCCATTGTGGATGAGGTTGATTCAGTGCTCATTGACGATGCACGTACACCTCTTATAATATCAGGTCCTGTTCCTAAAGGCGACGACCAGCAGTTCATGGAGTTCCGTCCATATGTAGAGCGCCTCTACAACCAGCAGAAGGCCCTGGTAAATAATACCTTGAACGAAGCCAAGCGTCTGATAGCCGCAGGTGACACCAAGGAAGGCGGCAAACTGCTTTTCCGTGCATATAAAGGATATCCAAAATACAAGCCTCTAATCAAGTTCCTCAGCGAGCCGGGCATGAAACAGCTCCTGCAGGACACAGAGAACTTCTATATTCAGGACAACGAGAGGCAGATGCACATAGTGACAGACCCTCTGTACTATGTCATCAGCGAGAAACAGCACAGCGTGGATCTGACTGACAACGGTCATGAAATCCTTTCGGCAAACCTATCTGACAAAAACTTCTTCGTGCTCCCTGACGTGGGCAGCGAAATAGCCGAGATCAAGAAGAATCTCGAGCTCACTGCAGAGCAGAAGGTAGAGAAGAAAGATGCAGTGCTGGCCGACTTCTCCATCAAGAGCGAGCGTGTGCACACTGTAAACCAGCTCCTGAAGGCCTACACCATGTTTGAAAAGGACGTGGACTATGTGATAATGGACGGCAAAGTGAAGATTGTGGACGAGCAGACTGGACGTATCATGGAGGGACGCCGCTGGAGCGACGGACTCCACCAGGCTGTGGAAGCCAAGGAAAACGTGAAAGTGGAAGCTGCCACCCAAACCTTCGCAACCATAACACTCCAGAATTATTTCCGTATGTATCACAAACTTGCCGGTATGACAGGTACGGCGGAAACAGAAGCCGGCGAGTTCTGGAGCATTTACAAGTTGGATGTTGTGGTTATCCCTACCAACAGGCCTATAGCCCGCGACGACCAGAACGATCTCATTTACAAGACCAAGAAGGCAAAATATGAAGCAGTGATAAATGAAGTCAGCTCACTCATAGAGCAGGGTCGCCCTGTGCTCGTGGGTACCACTGACGTGGAAACTTCGGAGCTGCTCAGCCGCATGCTCAAAATGCGTGGAATACGCCATCAGGTCCTCAATGCCAAAGAGCATGCCCGTGAGGCAGAAGTTGTGGCACATGCAGGCGAGAAGGCCACAGTAACCATTGCCACCAACATGGCCGGCCGTGGTACAGATATCAAACTGACCCCTGAAGTCAAGGAACTTGGAGGTCTGGCAATCATAGGCACAGAACGCCACGACAGCCGACGCGTAGACAGACAGCTCAGGGGCCGTGCAGGACGTCAGGGTGACCCAGGTTCTTCACGCTTCTATATATCACTGGAAGACAAACTGATGCGTCTTTTCGGTTCAGAGCGTATCGCGAAAGTTGTGGACAAGTTGGGAATGGAGGAGAATGAGGCCCTTGAGGCATCAATGCTCAACAATGCCATTGAGACAGCCCAGAAGAAAGTGGAGGAAAACAACTTCGGCATACGTAAGCGTCTGCTTGAGTATGATGACGTGATGAACACTCAGCGTGAGGTGATTTACACCAAGCGCCGCAATGCCCTCAGTGGTGAAAAAGTGGAGATTGACATCGACAACATGATGCAGGATCTGTCTCTTATACACATCTCCGAGCCCACGAGACGGACTCCTAT
>CAMFRR010000235.1 GCA_945982095.1 uncultured Bacteroidales bacterium | reverse complement strand
CTTTTCCCCTCCCGCTCGCCGCGGGGGCCCTTGCAAAGCATTTGAAGCTCATGGCCTTACGGCCTTGGACTTTTTCCGTACAAGTCCGTACAGGAGCAAGCTCCTGACGTCCTTGTACGGAAAAAGCCCAGCGCTGCGCGCTGAGCTTCAAATGCTTTGCGGAGAGAGGGGGATTCGAACCCCCGATACTCTTTTGGAGTATACACGCTTTCCAGGCGTGCCTCTTAAGCCACTCGAGCATCTCTCCAAAGGCGGTGGCAAAGATAAGAAATATTTTTTAAATAATCTTGAATATCACGCCACGCCTGCATAGATATCAGTCGAGGAACCGATATTTCGAAGCATCCCTAGGCTTTGCCTCTGGTTCTTCGGCAGGATATCCGAAACCCACACAGATAACAGGTGTGTAGCCTTCGCTGAAATCCAGCATATCCAAAACCTCTTCAATCTGACTGTTGCCTTCGGCGGCGTCGCCGATAAGGAACATCAGCGGCGAACCGAGGCAGATGGAACCTACCCCCATGCTCCAGGCAGACAGGACCATATTCTCGACAAGAAGTCCGCAGTCAAGTGTTGCGAACGGGTAGCTGCCGTCGGCGGCGATGAACATCATCACAGGAGCTCCTCTGAAGCAGGATGAGGCCTCAGGCAGGTCAGGGTCTACACTGTCGATTGCTGCTCTGACCTTAGCCATCGTCTCCGGCCTGTCAATGACACGGATTTCCCAGGACTGCCTGTTCTGTCCGTTCGGAGCATTGATTCCTGCCTTAAGTATACGCTCCAATGTATCCCTTCCCACGGGGAGATCCTTATAGTTACGTATGCTCCTGCGGCTCATTATAACATCCTCTACCACAGCGACCTTGTCAGAATGGACTTCCTGACTGCCACAACATCCCACGAACATTGCGAGGGATGCGATGAATAAACAGAATCTTTTCATAACACACGAAGATAGCAATATTTACGAGATAGCGATATGCCGTATCAATTAATAATTATATCTTTGCGCCACAAGACATTCACGCGCTTATGCCTCGGATTCTATACGTCCTGACAACCTTTTTTCTGCTATTTGCCGGAAGCTTGAGCCTGCAAGCCCGGGAAGATCTCGGACTGTATCCGGAATGTCATTGCCTGTATATGCAGGCAGACGAAGCCGTAGGCAAGAGCAGTTTCGACTCCCTGAGCAGGGAATTCCACAAACTTGCCATAGCCAAAGGCGACAAGAACTCCATACTCCAATACCACCTTCTGGAATTGAGACACCTCTGTATGGGCAGCTCAAAGGAACAGGTGCTGGAAGCCATGGAACAACTGAAGGAAAAGGCGCTCGAGATGGGCGAACTCAAATACTTCTTCAACGCCTACACCCGCACGGCCATGTATATGGAAGACGTTGAGCACGACGAAACCGCCGTTCTGGAACTGCTTCTGGAGATGCTGTCCGAGGCCACGAAATACAACAGCGAATACGGATTCTATGAGGGACACCGTTACCTGGCTCTGATCTGCTGGAAACAGGGTGATTTCATCAACGCCCGCAGACATGCGCTGAAAGCTTACGGAATCTATTCGGAGACCAAAGACCCCATAATAAAGAATGAGACCATCATAGTCAGGACCCTTACAGAACTTTCGGAGACATATAAGGCGGACAATGACTCGTCCCTGCTCTTCCTTGAAGAGGCAAGGAAGGTGGCGGCAATCGGAGTGGACTCCCTCCGCTGCAATTATTGCGAGGCGCGTTACTGGGCAAAAAAGAACGACTTGGCAAAATATGCCTTCTTCAGGGACAAGGTGCGCGAGGACGACAGGTCTTACACCCGCTATTACCCTCAAGGAGACCTTATGTTCGGAGCGACCGAAGCGGCGGCAGCCGGAAACTGGGAGACCTTCCACAGCAATGTGGAACAATTTGACAATATACTGGACCTCAAGTACTTTGCAGAACTGGCAAGCCTCTACGGCAATGTCGGAGAACTGTCTCAGCTCGAGGAAAGGATAATCCGTACCATATTCAAGGCACACTCCAGCAACCAGAGCGATGCGATAGCCCGGCTTGCCGCATCCATGGGAAACATGGAGTTGAGCCACAGCCTGGATGCGACAAAGCACAAACTGGCGATGTCGAACAGGCTCATCATCGCATCGCTGTCCGCATTCCTGATTCTCCTGATACTGTTCATGGTGGTCTACATCCACAAAAGGCACAACGAGGACAGGGAAAAACAGAAACTCATCACCAAACTCCAGAAGTCCCGCGACGAAGCAGACAAGGCAAACAAGATGAAGACGACATTCGTCCAAAACATGAGTCACGAAATACGCACGCCTCTGAATGCCCTGGTAGGCTTCGCGCAGCTGCTCAGCCTTCCTGACGGCTCCCTCACTCCGGAAGAAAAAGAGGAATATGGCGACATCGTCACCAACAGCGGCGAGGTGCTGATTGGCCTTATCGATGACATTCTGAATATGGCGGACATAGAGCTGTCTCTTATACACAT
>CAMFRR010000234.1 GCA_945982095.1 uncultured Bacteroidales bacterium | reverse complement strand
ATGGCAGGAGATGGTGCTTGGTGGGGATGACGTGAATGAGTTAGGGTGACCGTTCAGTTCATTACTGTACGGTCACCCGGATTGTTTTTTGGTTTGCTAGCCTATAAGGATTAGAAGTTGGTTTTGTGCAGCTCGAAGTAGGCTTTAGGATGTGCGCATACAGGGCAAATCTCAGGAGCTGATGTTCCTACTACGATGTGACCGCAGTTGCGGCATTCCCACACTTTAACTTCAGATCTCTCAAAAACTGCTGCAGTCTCGACATTCTTGAGAAGTGCGCGGTAACGCTCTTCGTGACGTTTCTCGATTGCTGCTACGCTGCGGAATTTGATTGCAAGCTCATGGAAGCCTTCTTCCTCTGCAGTTTTGGCAAAGCCCTCGTACATGTCAGTCCACTCATAGTTCTCGCCCTCAGCAGCTGCAGCGAGGTTCTGTGCAGTGTCGCCTATGCCGTTAAGCTCCTTGAACCAGAGTTTGGCATGCTCTTTCTCATTGTCGGCAGTCTCGAGGAAAAGGGCTGCAATCTGCTCGAAACCGTCTTTCTTTGCGCGAGATGCGAAATAAGTGTATTTGTTACGTGCCTGTGACTCACCGGCGAAAGCCGCTTCCAGATTTTTCTCGGTCTGGGTACCTGCATACTTGTTTGCCATTATTTTCAAATTTTTTAAGGTTGATTGCCGGTCCGCCTGCTTCAAAATCCTTGCCTTCGGTAAGGCTGAAGTCCTTATTCGGGGCGAACACTATCCACAAATTTAAACAAATCGCTGATATAATTCAAACAGATTTCTAAAAATGTTCCAAATGTACCTGTATATACGCTATTATTTCTGTGCTGCAACCCAGCCCATATATCCTGTGCCAAGTTCAACCACCTTGTATTTTCCTGCAAGGGCCTTTGCGGCTTTTTTGCTGCGGTTGCCGCTGCGGCAGTATACGGCGACTCCCTTGCCTTCAGGAATGACCGCCTGGGCCTTTTCCAAGAATGAGCCCTGCAGTACGTATACGTTTTTTGCACCTTTGATGTGGCCTGCCGCATACTCGTCTGCAGTTCTTACGTCGAGAATAACATAACTGCTGTCGGCGATTACCTCTGCAAACTCTTTTGCGTCTACTGTCTTGAATGTTCCGGACTGGGCCCTGCATCCCATAATTCCGAACAAAGCTGAGATTATGCTCATGACTAAAATCTTTTTCATTCTATCAAAAATTTTTACAATTATAAAAATTTTGTGAGAGTATGATAGCCGTTCGCTATCGCTCACTCTCACGATGAAAATCATTTGATATCGCCCTTGGGCGAAAATATATCAAAGATTTTCATGTTCGGTTTCATATTTTCTGCAAAACTGTTGTACAAATATAGTAAAAATTCTACTATGGCCTGGAAGAATCTTCTTATCCTGTCAATTGCCTCGCATATTTATTCCTCAACAAAGTCAAGAGTCCTGCGTATATGCCCGATTTCATATGAATAATGGCATAAGTTTATTATATTTGCTAACTATTCTTACTTAACCTTGAAAATGAACAGTTTATTCATCGTTCTTCCTATCCTTACAGTTCTGATGTTCGACTTGGGGCTTACCCTGGAACTGAAGGATTTCGTACTTGTCATAAAACGAAAGAAAGCTATGCTGGCCGGTATGATAGGCCAGCTTATATTTCTTCCTCTTATAGCTTGGGCCGTAGCCAAACTGATGAATCTCAGCCCGCTAATGACCATTGGACTGGTGCTCGTTGCATCTTGTCCGGGCGGAAGCTCCAGCAATGTCTTTTCTATGTTGGCCAAAGGCGATGTTGCACTGTCAGTATCTCTGACAGCAGTGAGCAGCATAGTTACTCTCTTTACTCTTCCTCTTATTATGCAATTCGCCACTGCTTCGGTGGGGGAGGCAACAGGCATCAGCCTTCCTATAGGTAATCTATTGGTGCAGAATCTTTTGACTATGCTGTTGCCCATAGTGTTGGGCATAGTGTTGCGCCGATTCCGTCCTTCTATTGCCCAGAAGACAGACAAACTGCTTTCGCGTCTTGCCTTCCCGGCTCTGATGTTCCTGGCTGCCGTCTTTTTTGTGCAGCATAGGGAAACGATCTCAGCAAATTTTTCCTCTTTGGGTTTTGCCTGCACGGCGCTTTTGCTTTGTGCAGTGGCCTTGGCCCTGCTGCTCTGTCTGCTTTTCCGTCTGGACCAGAGGGAGAAACGCACCATTATCATAGAGGTGGGGATGCAAAATGCCGCCCAGGCCATAGCGGTTGCCAGCAGTCCTTTCGTTTTCAATGACGGTAGGATTGCAATTCCGGCCATAGTTTATGCTCTTATGATGAACGTAGTCCTGCTGCTTTATGTGGGAGGGATAAAAATGCTGAGGAAATGAAATTGAAGCTGCCTGTTTCTATCCTGCTGTTTTGGGCAACTATGGCCTTCGCCGAGCCTCTGTCCTTTGCCAGGGCGGTATCTTCTTCCGAGCCCCTGACCCCAGCTGAGCCCCTGACCCCAGCCGAGCCCCTGACC
>CAMFRR010000233.1 GCA_945982095.1 uncultured Bacteroidales bacterium | reverse complement strand
ACACGTAAGGAGTCGTCGGCAGCGTCAGATGTGTATAAGAGACAGCCACACGGCCTCTGAGCTGATGGAGCTGTGCCAGTCCGAAACGCTCCGCACTTTCTATTACCATTACGCTGGCGTTGGGAACATCCACTCCTACCTCAATTACTGTGGTGGAAACCAATATGTTGGCCCTTCCTGCCGCGAAGGCGTTCATGTTGAACTCCTTTTCAGCGGCGTTTTGTTTGCCATGAACTATCGCAAGCTTGTATCCCTTATCGAGGGGGAAGGCTTCAGCAAGCTGTTCGAATCCCATCTCCAGGTTCTTGAAGTCCATCTTTTCGCTCTCGAATATGAGAGGATAGACCACAAAGACCTGGCGGCCCAGGGCAATCTGCTCTTTCATGAACTTGTATACCGCAGTGCGCTTGCCTTCGTAGCAGTGCATTGTGTGGACAGGGGTACGTCCCGGCGGCATTTCGTCTATTACTGAGACATCCAGATCTCCGTACATGGTCATGGCCAGGGTTCTTGGGATAGGTGTTGCGGTCATCACGAGTACATGGGGCAGCATGCCGTCGCTGCGCTTTGACCATAGCCTTGCCCTCTGGTCCACTCCGAAGCGGTGCTGCTCGTCAATAACTGCGTAGCCCAGATTCCTGAAAATGACATTGTCTTCGATAAGGGCGTGGGTGCCCACTATAATTCCTATGCTTCCGTCTTCTAGCCCCTGATGTATGCTGCGCCTTTCGGAAGCTTTGGTCGAGCCGGTCAGGATGGCACATTGTACTCCGCTGTTTTCCAGGTATTTGCTTATGTTTTTATAGTGCTGTCGGGCAAGCACTTCTGTGGGTGCCATTATACAGGTCTGGTAGCCGTTTCCATATGCGATGAGGGCCGAAAGCACAGCCACCATGGTCTTTCCGCTGCCCACATCTCCCTGAAGAAGCCTGTTCATCTGACGGCCGCTTCTGAAGTCCTCGCGTATCTCCTTTATTACCCTTTTCTGTGCCCCGGTGAGAGAGTAGGGAAGTGCCTCATACACCCTGTTGAAAGCATCACCCACCTTGTTCATTATCAGGCCGTTGTTGGCCCTTGTGCGAATGTAGCGTGCCTTGAGCAGGGCAAGCTGGAGCAGAAACAGCTCTTCGAATTTGAGCCTTCTGCGTGCTTTCTGCAGGGCTTCTGCGGAGCTGGGAAAATGAATGTTGCGTATAGCGAAGTGTATGGGTACCAGGCTCTTGCCCTTCAGTATATAATCGGGGAGGGTTTCTTTGACACTGTCCAGGCCGCAAGCTATGGCCGAAGCCATAATCTTGTTCATAACCTTGGCGGTGATTCCGGCGTTCTTGAGTTTCTCGGTGGAGGGGTATATTCCTGTCATCGCCGTTTCCTCCAAGTTCGAAGAAGGGGAGTCCACTTCGGGATGGGCCATGTTTACGGCTCCGTTGAAAATAGAG
Source organism: uncultured Bacteroidales bacterium (assembly GCA_945982095.1). Taxonomy (GTDB): domain Bacteria; phylum Bacteroidota; class Bacteroidia; order Bacteroidales; family UBA932; genus Cryptobacteroides. The sequence continues at coordinate 1,085 of CAMFRR010000233.1, read as the reverse complement.
GCCTTACCGAAAAAAACGAACTCGGCACCAGGCTCGAGCTTGGTATACATATATTTAAGACCCTTGAAGAAAACCAGCTCCATTTGACCGCTTTCGTCCTGAACCCATACGCTCAGGTGCTTGGTCTTCATCTCTCTGGACATTACCTTGGCTCTGATCTGAATATATCCGGCATCAGGCACTATGTCGGCGATACGCACGAAGCGGCTGCGGTCGACATGGCGTATGGGGTAGAGGCGGAGGAGATCCCCAATGGATTCAATCCCCAGCTCGGACTTGAGCAAAGCGGCTCTTTTTGTCCCTACTCCCTTCAGATACTGTATGTCCATTGGACAAATATAGCCAAAATTTACTATATTTGCGCAGATATAGACACACTCATTTTTCGCAAAATTGCAATGAACAACAAGAAAATCATAGTAGGAATCACTCAGGGTGACGGCAACGGCATAGGTTACGAGGTCATTATCAAGGCTCTCGCAGATGAGAGGATGCTGGAGATGTGCACGCCTGTAATTTACGGATCTTCAAAGCTTTTCGCCTTCTATAAGAAAGGCATACACAACATAGGCCAGATCAATACCAATGTGATAAGCAGCATAAATGACATTAAGCCTAAAGTGGTAAATATCATCAATTGCCTGCCTGAGAACATTTATGTGGAGCCGGGTCAGCCAACTCCAGAATCAGCAAAAAGCGCGATGAAGGCTTTGGAATGCGCTGTGCGCGATGCCAAGAACGGAAAAATTGATGTCATCGTGACTGCGCCATTCAACAAGAGGGCAATGAATGCCGAGGGCTTCCGCTTTACCGGACATACAGAGTATCTGGAGGAGCAGTTCGGGGTTGAGGATGCGGTTATGCTCATGGTGGCTGACAGACTCAAGGTTGCTGTAGCCACTCAGCATGTGCCTTTGAGAGATGTTCCGGGAATGTTGAATCAGGATATGCTGGTGAGCAAGTTGCGCCTGATGAAGGCTTCTCTGGAGCAGAATTTCGGCATATATGACCCTAAGATTGCAGTTTTGGGCCTCAATCCCCACTGCGGCGACGGCGGACTTCTGGGCTCTGAAGAACAGACCATC
>CAMFRR010000232.1 GCA_945982095.1 uncultured Bacteroidales bacterium | reverse complement strand
TACCTCGACGCCGGATACTCAGAGCAGGAGATTTTAGATGCCCTGTTCATCAAGGGTAAAGCAACTCTTGCTGCAAAAGGACTCAACGAATATTGCGAATACAGCTTACTCATAGGAACATTCCTCATCGACGAAGAGGGCATATTCTTCAACTCTGAGGTTACACAGGAGAAATTCACCACCGAACAGGCCGTTGCTTCCGACCTCACATTCGAGGTTTCAGTAACCAACGTAAGGGCTATGAAAGCCGACATCAAGATTACTCCTTCGAACAACGAGGAGAAGTTCTGCTGGATGTACGGTCCATACAACGGTGAGGACCAGCACACTATCGTCGACAACATCGTAACTCAGTGGGGCGCATGGATGAATATGGGAATCATGCTCTACACCGGTGTTCAGGACTTCCCTGATTACAGCCTTGACGGACCTGACAAGGACTATTATGTCATTGCCTTCGGTTATTCAGGCGGCGTAACAACCAAGCCAGCCTTCGTAACGTTCCACAGCCTTGCAGGAGGAAAACCTGAGGACTGCACATTCGAGACCGAGGCAACAAACATCACTCCATACAGTTTTGAGGCCAACATCACCTCATCTGACGAGACCGTCTTCTATCACGCAAGCGCCGTTCTCAGCTCAGAGTATGACGAGGCAAAAATCAGCGGTGAAATTGAGGAAGCCATCCAAAGCCTGCTCCAGATGAGCCAGATGTTTGATCCTACCATGACTATAGACAAGGTCATAGCTTCAAATTATTATCACGGTAAAGCAACTATCAGCGGATATGAGCTCGAGCCAAATACCAGCTATACAGTATTTGCGGCTGCTCTTGACCAGGCCACAGGCAAGGTTGTGAAATTCCACAAGCTCAAAGAGGTATCAACCAAGGCATTAGGCAAAATCAAGCCAAGCGCAGAGGTCGTTGGCGTATACTCAGGTGATGACGAGAACGGTCAGGTATTCGGCAATGCCGAGCAGACAAAAGGCAAGGTTATCACTGTAGTGAAATTCAATGTCGATGAGGCTGCTACAGCAGCATACAACGCAATTATGGATGTATATGACGGCAATGACGTGTCAGCTTACTCTGACTCTTACCTTTACTCTCAGGCAAGGTGGTACAAGCAGACAATACGCAAGAACAAGCCATATTCATTCTACCTCACCGACTGGAACAAACACGAGCTTGTTGCATCTTGGGCAGTAGATGCTGACGGAACAGAAGGCGCAATTGACCGTCTTGAGTTCACTTCTACAGCTGAGCAGAAGGGCAATATTCAGGAACTTATTGACCTCGTAAACAAACTTGAAGCCATCCCAGATGAGACTGCTCCACAGTCAGCATGCAATGCTCTTGCACCATCAGAGGGCAAGAACATCTTCAAGGTTCAGAAGAAAGAAGAGGCTGCCAAGATGTCTGTTCCTTCAATGATTGCGCGTCCTGAGCGTCCTGCAATCAAGAAAGGCAATATGATGCAGCTCAAGTACGTAAGCCCATTCTTTATGTAATCTTTAATTGCAAATAATACTATAAACAAGGGGGACTGTCTGCACAGTCCCCTTGTTTTGTCATACTCAGCTTGACTATCCTGTCATCACCACCCCGTCATGCACGCCGCTCCTGCCATGAACTGTCACGCCGGGCATGACGAAAAAGGATGGCCTTTGTCTTGCGACTTGGCCATCCTTTTCTGGTGGAGAATAAGAGATTCGAACTCTTGACCCCCTGCTTGCAAAGCAGGTGCTCTACCAACTGAGCTAATCCCCCATTTTTCAGGTACTGGGTAGGAGAATCGAACTCCTATTGCGAGATTGAGAATCTCGAGTACTAACCGTTATACGAACCCAGCATTTGGTTATTTGCATCCCGAAACTCTGTCATCATCGTTTCGGAATGCAAATATACGACACATTTTCTAAATACCAAAATTTTTATGAGAAATTTTCAAAGATTTTAATTCTTTAAATAGTAAGTCACAGAGCTAACCACCCTTACACGCTTGATCTGCGGAGTATTGCTATCCCTATCCTCTATCGTGAAACTGCCCTGATTGGCACTCTTGATTTTGCCAAGTTTGCTGTCCGAATCCTTAGCAAACTTAAGAGCCGCCTCACGCGCATTCTTGGTAGCCTCTTCAATCATCTGAGGTTTGATGTCATTCAAACTCTCGTATTTGAACTGGGCTTGTGGAGTTTCCCACTTATTGCCGCCGCCTATCACTATACCCTGCTTCAAAAGCGAACCCTGACTCTCCATCAGAGACAGCACCTGATCAACCTTCGAACTGCATACAGTGATGGTACCAGTAGCAATGTAACGGAAAGTGCGTTGATTGTCGCCGTATTCATTGGCCAGTTTATCAGAAATGGAAGGTACAGCCACACTGATCTCTGATTCCTCCATCCCGCCATCACGCAAAAATGCGCATATTGCCTTATTGCTGGTTTCTATGCTCTGATAAAGCGACTGGCTGTCGTTAGACATCACTTTATATGTGATTGGCCATATTACGTTATCCGCCT
>CAMFRR010000231.1 GCA_945982095.1 uncultured Bacteroidales bacterium | reverse complement strand
GTGAAGGAGTGTTCGCCGGAGGCGATGCCGTCACTGGCGCCGCCACCGTCATCCTCGCCATGGGCGCAGGCCGCAAGGCCGCTGCCGCGATACGGGATTATCTCAACGCAAAATAGTTCAGCACATGAAAAAACTGTCAAATAAACTCCTGAGAGCGCTATCCATCGGCTTTCTCTCCCTGATTTGGACGTCTTGTGTATCCGATTTGGAAGAAGATGGAGAATATCGTCTTCACTCCATGTCCGAAGAGAATGGGTTGGAGTACGTATATCATTACGATGCCTTTGGACGTGTGTCGGCTGTAACAAGCGACATTGGTGAGTGGCAGTTTTTCTATGAAGGGCAAAAGCTTGAGATTAGTCTTGATGGGGTGGTAGAGTATTCTATTTCGCTTGAAGAGGGCTTCGCATCAGAAATTTCAGGAGAGCAACACACTTGGAGCCTTGAATATGAAGGGAACTATCTTGTTGAGGGATGGATGGACGGGTCTTTGGTAACAAGCCAAAATATTGTTGACGGGAACATCTCCTGGTGGACAAAGTACGATGCGGAAAACGATTTTTGGATGCGAAAGGAGGCCGCATATCTTAACAGGAAGAACCTTGGAGATATCCATACCCACTATGCAGAATCACTGAAATTGCCTCGTTGGCTATGGGAAACAGGGCTTTTGGGATGCAGTTCCGTTGATGTGCTTCAATCATCAATTTGGAACTACTATGAGGGCTATTCTGATAAGACGGCAGTGTATTCTTATAAATATAATTCCTCCGGCCTCATCACCAAGGAGTGCAAGTACTACGGCGTATGGAACGAGACTGACCTCACCGGTATGGATGAGGACACTCAGACCACTTTCACCTGGGAGAAGATCAAATAAGTCCCTTCCGCTCTATCTGCGAACTGATTGAAGAGAGTCCTCCGAGCAGCAGAAGGAGCAGGGCACGGGACTCGTGGTTGAGGGTGGCGAAAAGAATGCCCGTCTCCCAGCTTGCTCCATAGATGGAAGAAATTGCCAGGGCGACCAGATAGTGGTAGGCTCCGAATCCGCCCGGCACAGGCACCAGGGAAGAAAGGCTTCCCACGGCCGAAACGAAGAGGGCGTCGGTGAAATTCAGATGCTCCAGCGCGGGAATGGCCTTGAACACGCACAGGCACATGCCCGCGTAGGTAAGCCATACCATCATGCTATAGAACACGAACCTGCCCTTCCAGCGCACATCCTTGAAACTCTTGAACCCCACCAGCAAACCATCTATCCAGCCGGCCAGCTTGTCCAGCAGGGGAGACTGCTTGCGGAAATGGTAGATGATCCACAGTCCCACGGCCGCAACGGCAATCAGCGCCAGCAGCACAAGGCATATCACAAGATTCAGCCTTCCGGCAAATGGAACCGCGACCTTGTCGATGAGGAAGCGCGCAATGTCGCCGGAATTGGCCAGTACCGCGCTGATAATCAGCAGCACCACCATCAGCATATCCCAGGTCCTTTCCATAAGGATGGTGCCCAGGGTCTTGTCATAGCTCGCCTTGTTTCCCCTCACCGCGCCGGTGCGCACCAGAAGGCCGGCCCAAGGCACTGCAACGCTCACCGCATTGCCTATGTTAAGGGCATCCCACAGCCTGAGCCTGCTGGCCTGCGGGTCCATGGGAAGCATCAGATCCCTCCACCTTTCTTCACGGAAAAAATTAGAACAAACGGCGCATCCCACGCTCAGGAGCACAAAACCCCAGCGGGTCTGTTTCAGACCCTCCAGAAACACTTTCCAGTCAATTCCTCTGAGGGCGGCCCAGAGCAGGGCTGCGGCAATTCCGATGGCGAGAATATATTTTATAGCTTTTGTAAGTTTCTTGGCCATAAGTACAAAGATATGGATAAATCCCGATAAATTATTAATTTTGTAGGCTTGACACCTTATTTGAAATGAAATCAATCCTTGGAATCGGTAATGCCCTCACGGACATTCTTGCAGTCCTTCCGGACGACACACTTCTGAAGACCTACCATCTGCCGAAAGGCAGCATGCAGCACGTCGACATGGAAACAGGCGACAAAATCTGGGCCGCACTGAAGCCTCTCGGCGTAAAATATGTCGCTGGCGGCAGCGCTGCCAACACCATCACCTGCACGGCGATTTTCGGAATGCCTTCTAGTTTCATAGGGAAAATCGGAGATGACGAGCTGGGCCTGCTCTTCAAGAGCGACCAGGAGCAATACGGTGTGAAAACCCATCTGCTCAAGAGCACGCACTCCAGCGGCCGTTCCATGGTCTTCGTCAGCGGAGGTAATGCGGAGCGCACCTTTGCGGTGTACCTGGGCGCAGCCCTCGACCTTGTGCCGGAAGACCTCAAGCCTGAGTATTTCGAAGGTCATGACTATTTCCACATTGAAGGCTATCTTGTCCAGAACCAGGCACTTATCCGCAGGGCTGTGGAGATGGCCCACGATGCCGGATGCATCATATCCCTGGACATGGCCTCCTACAATGTGGTGGAGAGCAACGATGCCTTCCTCCACGACATTGTGGAG
>CAMFRR010000230.1 GCA_945982095.1 uncultured Bacteroidales bacterium | reverse complement strand
GGCCCAGAGTACAAGTTCACTACAGTGAAGGAGAATCCCGTAACACCTGTGAAAAACCAGTTCCGCAGCGGCACATGCTGGTGTTTCAGCTCCCTCAGCTTCCTTGAGAGCGAGCTGCTCAGGACCCAGAAGACCACTTATGACCTCTCGGAGATGTGGGTTGTAGGTCACGCTTACAGCGACCGTGCTACCAAATATGTGCGTATGGACGGTAATATGGGTTTCAGCGCCGGCAGCGGCTTCGGTGATGTGCTGGCAGTGATCAAGAAATACGGAATTGTGCCTGAGGATGTGTACAGCGGATACAATTACGGTACCGACAAGCCTGAGCAGGCAGAGCTTGATGCTGTTCTCAAAGGCTATGTGGATGCCATCGTAAAGAATCCCAACAGGACTCTCACTACTGCATGGAAACGTGGCTTTGATGCTGTAGTCCAGGCATATATGGGCGAGTGGCCAAGCCAGTTCAATGTGGATGGACAGAGCTTCACTCCTGCAACCTACCGCGATGAGCAGCTTAAGCTCGACATGGCCGACTATGTGAACATCTGCTCTTTCCAGGCTGAGCCTTGGTACGAGATGTGCCCTATAGAGGTATGCGACAACTGGCGCAACAGCAATGGCTGGAATGTTCCTCTCGAGGATATGATGAAGATTCTCTACACCGCCATTGACAAGGGCTACACTGTGCTTTGGGGCGGTGACGTTTCTGAGAAAGGATTCACTCGTGACGGTCTTGCAACCCTTCCTAAACCAAAGACTGATGCCAAGCCTGCAGCCGGCAGCGACCAGGAGCACTGGGTGGGCAAGAGCACTGAGAAAGAAGAGCATGAAGATGTGCAGATTCCTGAGGAAGAGGATGTTACAGATGCATATCGTCAGGATGCCTATGACCGCAAGAAGACTACCGACGACCATGGCATGCACATTTATGGCTATGCTATAGACCAGAACGGCACAAGGTATTTCATGGTTAAGAACTCTTGGGGCGAGACAGGCAAGTATAAAGGCATGTGGTATATGTCCGACAGCTTCATTGCTGCCAAGACACTCAACTTCCTCGTACACAAGGACGCTCTTCCAAAAGACATACGCAAGAAGCTCAACATCAAATAATCGATGCATAAGATCGTAAAACACATTCCCAACGCCATCACTTCCCTGAATCTGCTTTGCGGTGCACTCGGAGTGGTGTGCGTTGCCGTGTTCCGCAGGCCCGACCTCGCCTTTTGCCTTATGCTGGCTGGTGCCTGCTTTGATTTTTGCGACGGCTTGAGCGCCAGGGCCTTGGGAGCATATTCTCCCATGGGCAAGGAACTGGACTCCATTGCCGATATGGTCAGCTTCGGACTCCTGCCTTCACTTATGCTCCTGATGGAAATGTTCAGGAATATGTCTGTGGGTGTGGAAGCTCAGAACCCGGACCCTTCAACTTTGCTCGGAGCAATGTGGGAAGCTCACGGAGCCGGCATGCTGCTCATGGCAGTACCGCTTCTGATAGCCGTATTCTCAGGACTGAGACTTGCCAAATTCAACATAGACGAGCGCCAGAGCAGCAGTTTCATTGGTCTTGCGACTCCTGCAAACGCCATGATATGCGGCTCCCTGAGCTATATAATGGTTGCCAGCCCTGATTGTGCCCTTGCACAGTTCTGCAGGCTTCCATGGGTGATTCCTGCCATTAGCCTGGTGCTGTCCCTGCTCCTTGTGAGCGAGATACCTATGTTTGCAATGAAATTCCACAAGGGTGAAGGCATGAGCCGTGATATGGTGCTTCGCATCATTTTCGGAGTTGTAGCCCTGACATGGCTGGTACTGACCGTCATTTTCGGATGGGCGTGGCCTGTGGTGCTGCTCGGCACATTCACAAGCTACATCATCATCAACCTCATCAACGCCTGCTTGCTTAAGCTGGCGGCATAACACTTGACTGAAACTATGGCAGAGGAGATTATCGGAGAAGGGCGTATTGCCGCCCAGGAATATAACGAGGACAATATACGTACCCTTGACGGAATGGAGCATATCCGTCAGAGACCGGGTATGTATATAGGTCAGCTTGGTAACGGCGAACACAGTTCAGACGGCATATATGTGTTGCTCAAAGAGGTCATTGACAACAGTATAGACGAGTTCCGCATGCATGCCGGCAGGCAGATAATCATCAATGTCGGCTCCGAAAGCGTGAATGTGAGGGACTTCGGCCGCGGCATCCCTCTGGGTAAAGTTGTGGATGTGAGTTCCAAGCTCAACACCGGCGGCAAGTTCGACGACAAGGCCTTCGTAAAGAGCGTGGGTATGAACGGTGTGGGCATAAAGGCGGCAAACGCTCTCAGCGAAGCTTTTTTCATCGAATCCTACCGTGACGGGAAAGCCTCCTTCGCACGCTACCGTCGCGGCAAGCTACAGGAGGAAGGCCTGCGTGATGCTCCAAAGGATAAGAACGGTGTATATATAGAATTCACTCCGGATCCCATAAAGTTCATAGGCTACCGTTTCCGCATGGATATTGTGGAAACTATGGTCAAGAAC
>CAMFRR010000229.1 GCA_945982095.1 uncultured Bacteroidales bacterium | reverse complement strand
GGTATGCGGCTCTGGGCATCCATATAGGCTGCCACTTCATAATTGAGGCAACACTTGAGCTTGCCGCACTGTCCGGCCAGTTTCTGAGGATTGAGGCTCAGGTCCTGACAGCGGGCAGCGCTGGTGCTTATGCTCTTAAAGGATGAAATATAGTTGCTGCAGCAAAGTTCGCGTCCGCATACGCCCAGACCTCCAATGAGGCCAGCCTCCTGACGTGCACCTATCTGCTTCATTTCCACACGGATATGGAACTCCTCGGCAAAGTCCTTAATGAGCTGGCGGAAATCCACACGGCCATTGGCAATGTAATAGAATATGGCCTTGGTGCCGTCGCCCTGAAACTCAACGTCGCCTATCTTCATCTCCAGGGACAGATTGGCGGCAAGCTGACGGGCGCGTATCATGGTCTGCTGCTCGCGTGCGGTGGCCTCACGCCACTTCTCTATATCATAGGGTTTGGCCTTGCGATAAATCTTCCTGAACTCGAAGTTGGCAGGGTCTATATTCTTGGCTTTCATCTGGTTGGCTACTATAGGGCCTTCCAGGGTAACTATGCCCAGGTCGTGGCCGTTGACAGCTTCAACAACCACTTTGTCTCCAGTCTTTATGCTCTGACCTGAGGCGTTGCGATAAATGCCCTTGCGTGTATTCTTGAAGCGGACCTCAAAAAGGTCGTTGTACTGCTCCTGGCGCACACCCTTGAGCCAGTTGTACACCTCCATCTTGCAACAACCTGCGCGGTAGTTGCATTCCAGTTCCCCATCTTCATGACGTTCAACGGTACAGCCGCGCGCACAGTCGAAGTCTTTATTCTCTATATTCTCTTCCATCTTATCATCTCTTTAGTATGAACAGCCTGTCCACCAGGTCGGCAAATACCATCCTGGACGACACGTTCCGTCCTATGTGAAGTGCGGCCTTGTCAAGCAGGGGCACGGCCTGCAGGTAAAAGGAACCCGGCAGTCGGCTATCTGTACAAAGCAGTTCTTCTTTTATATATGCTATATCCTCCATGCCTCTTGCATTGAGGAAATGTTTACGCAGGGATTCGCTCGCGTAGACGCAGAACTCTTTCTGCAAATCTCGCGAAGGCAGGGCCGCCGCCCTCTCCCCACATTCGAGAGCAGCAGCAAGGTCTCTTCCTATAAGCGCAGTGAACATATCCTTCCATATGTCACGCACATTCTCTGCAGGAAGCGCAGGCACAAAAAGGCTGCGGTCTGCAGGCAAGACCCTCAGGCCCTGGCAACGGCTCACTATGGTTGTAAGCACATCTTCGGGGCTGTAGGTAAGCATGAGGAAGAGGGTTTTCTCAGGCGGTTCCTCCACAATCTTGAGCATCTTGTTCGCTGCCTGAATATTCATCTTCTCGGGCAAAAACATCACAACAACCTTGTAACCACCTGAAACAGAGGTTTGTGATAGCTTGGAAAGAATACTCTTCGCTTCATGGACACTAATATTTCCGCTCTTGTTCTCTATCTTAAGAGCTGAATAAAGCTCAGTCTCGGAAAAATAGGGGTTGGAGACGAAAAGCTCCCTGAAGGCCTGCATTCCTCCCTCGGAAACAGGGTGATCGCCCTTTATGATGCCACCGCTGTTCACAGGGAAAACAACATTGACATCGGGGTGTATCCACTTTGCAATCTGTACGCATGAAGGGCAGCTGCCGCATGAATCCCCGTCGTGGCGATGTTCGCAGAAAAGGTATTGGAGGAAGGCATTAATCAAGGCCATGCCACCGCTGTGAGGGTTCTCATACAGCAACATGGCATGGGGTACACGTTCCCCATCGGCCATGGAGCGCAAGACTTCCACGGCCTGGCCGTTCCCTTTTATGTCTGCAAAGGTCATGAATACATTCTATTTCTTTCGGACGGCAATATATTCCGCTAATTTAATCAAATAATCCTTTTCTTGTGAATCCGGAAGCACATTAAGGGCAGAAATTGCCTTGTTTATATAGCCTTTGAGCATATCGTAAGCATACTCAATTCCCCCTAAGGAACGCACAGCCTCATAGGCTTGACCGCTGGCCCCTGCTGGATCGCGGCTGATTGCCTCCCTGAGCATAGCCTCTTTGTCAGGCTCCATATGAACAAAGGCTCCCAAGAGTGGCAGAGTAATCTTGCTTTCCAATATATCCACGCCCAAGGCCTTACCTACCTGAGAATCACCAGAATAGTCGAGAATATCATCCTTTATCTGGAAGGCGTAGCCCACATTCATGGCATAATCCACGGCAGCCTGCTCCATTTCCGGAGCAGCGGCAACAGAAATGGCAGCAATCTTTGAACTGACTACAAAGAGCGAGGCCGTTTTGCCATATATGATGCGCAGATAATCATCCTGCGAAGTATCGCATTTGAAGGTTTTCTGCAGTTGAAGCATCTCTCCCTCCACAAGATCGGACAAAGTGTCTGCAAATAGCTTGACGGCACGGTCCCAGCCCTGTCCAGCACTCATAATCAGGCTCACAGCTTTCACCAGCCAGAAATCCCCGACCAATACGCTCACCTGGGGTCCCATAAGAGCCCTGAG
>CAMFRR010000228.1 GCA_945982095.1 uncultured Bacteroidales bacterium | reverse complement strand
GACCCAGCACAGTATCCTGAAGGAACTCAAGACGCTCGAAATTGAAGTTGGTGTGGTTAATCAGTGAAGCTATATCCTTGAGCAGGGTATTGCAGCGGCCCTGCTGACCTTTGGGGAGTTTGGTGGTCTTCAGTATGCTGCTTATCATACGCTGCTTGTCCACAATGTTTTCGCGTACCACCATTGTATTTTCCTGCAGCTGGTTGATATCCAGGAGTATGTCTTCTGTAATCCTGTCTTCGCCCTGGCTTATCTTGCGGCTCATCTGGGCAATCTCCTTGCTCATAACCTCAATCATGTCGGCATCCAGGTCGACACGCTGTTCCATAAGATAGAGGAATATGTGGTAATTGGTCGTGAACTGTTTTGGCAGAGCCACTACACGACGCTGCAAATCGGTAAAGGACTTGAGCTGTATCTCCCTGATAGTCACCAGAGTAGGACCTACAAGCACAAAGGATACGGCCTCCATGGCGTAGTCGTCAGGACCTGGGAGAATGAAGTTGGTATTCATGAAAATGCCCTTCTCCGTTTCTATGAAACGTGAAGAACTCTCAATCTCTTCAGCTTTGGAACGCGCCTGGAGCGAACAATCCAGAAAGGACTCCGCACTTTTCTTTTCGTCACCGCTGGGGGCCAAAAGGTCTATCCATACGACTTCATCCCTGCTAATGGTGGCAAAATCCGCTTCCGTACAGGAAACCATCATCTGACCGTTTGATTTGTAGTAAATCCTGATCATAACGCATTCAGTTTACTCCGGCGGCCAGGCGGCCTTCCGGAATGGTTTTTACTCTTGAACCTGTGCTGTTTCTATCTAAGGAAAAGCCTGCAAAAATAAGGAAATTTTGCGAAAAACCGCACAGTGAAGCTGATTATTTTACGCGGAAAGGCTGATCCTCATACAGCAGGTACTTCTTGGCCTTGCGTATCCATTTCTGCTCAGAGGTCTTGACATATTCACGCAACTCATTCTCAGTGCTTTGCCCCAGTATGTAGTCCATAAGGTAAGGGTCTGCGAGCTTGGCCTTGAAGCCCTCTTCCAGGCGGAAAGCCTGAGGATAGGCATCCTTGAAGAAGCGCAGCAGGTCAAGGGTGTGCAACAGGGAATGGTAAGGCTGCCCGGCATCAAGCATGAGGTGGTAGCCGTTGCAGCGCTCGCCCGCGTATCTGCCGGCTGCAGGAGTGAAGGAACATGGGCGCAACATTATTCCAGGAGCCGCTGGAGGTTGAGGACCGTCGTGGCTGATAAAAGGAGCACCTATATATTCATAAGGACGTGAAGTTCCTATGCCAGGGCTTATGTTGGTGTTGTTCCAAAGGCCGCCGCCGCTGTAGAGTTCACAGGTGAAAAGACCCGGAATATCGCTGCATGGAGCTATGGTCCAGGGCAGAAGGTCGCGGTTGCTCTCCGTGGCCAGGGCCGATATTACATGGATAGGATATTTGGCTCCGATCTCATTGCAATAGAGGTTGCAAAGCTCTCCCAGGGTAAGCCCGTGGCGATGCACCACCTTGGCCGTATGAGCCTCCACACCGTAGCCAGGCAGGGAACTTTCCGGCATAGTGCCCTCCACCACCCTGCCTGCAGGATTGATGTGGTCCACTATATATAAAGAAGGGGCCTCATCCCCCAGAGTGCAAAGGGTTTCCATCAGAGCCATGACATCCTTGGCGTAGTTGAAGTACCTTACTCCAACATCCTGGATTTCAACCACGATTGCATCCAGTTCCCGCAAGCCCGCAGTATCCGGGACTATATGGTTGGTGCCTGGAGTAAGCTCGGTCTCGCGTGGGGTGTACAGTGCCTTGAGATTTCCCCTCTCCCTGAATATCTCCCACATATAGCGATGCTGGTCTGTACGCCAGCAGTTTGCCGTACAGAAACAGCCGACAGAGCCCTGATGCAGAGCTTTGTCGAGCTGATCTATGAGAGGGCTCGTCCTGAAGCTGAACATCAGAACCTAGCCTATTATGTCGTTTGCAAGGGCAATCACCCTTCCGGCTAAAGCCTCGGCAGCCTCTTTGGTAGGAGCCTCGGCATATATGCGTATGATAGGCTCGGTGTTGCTGCGGCGCAGATGCACCCACTTGCGCTCTGATTCAAAGCTTATCTTCACACCGTCCAGAGTGTTGACATCCTCGTTTGAATAAGCCTCCTTGAGTCCGTTGAGAATTTTGTCAATAAGTGAACTGTCAGAAAGCTGAATCTTGTTCTTGGCTATGTAATAGTCAGGATATGTGGCGCGCAGCTGGGTGGCAGTGAGGCCCTTGTGAGCCATATTGCTGAGGAAGAGAGCCACTCCCACCATAGCGTCGCGGCCGTAATGGAGCTGAGGATATATGACACCTCCATTGCCTTCGCCGCCAATCACCGCTCCGGTTTCTTTCATTTTTGCCACTACGTTCACCTCGCCTACGGCTGCAGGCTCATAGCTTCCGCCGTGGCTCTCGGTCACATCACGAAGAGCGCGGGACGAACTGAGATTGCTTGATGTGGCAAGTCTGTAAGGCTTGCATATTGAATCCGGGCTCTTGCCTTTCTTTGCAGCCTTCTCGCATATTGAAGCAAGTACATAA
>CAMFRR010000227.1 GCA_945982095.1 uncultured Bacteroidales bacterium | reverse complement strand
ATACTGGAGGCCATGCAATATTCCCTTCCTGTGATTTCCACAATAGAGGGAGGCATACCCGATATGGTCAAGGATGGGGAGAACGGCATTACAGTGCGCCCAAAAGATGTTCAAGACCTGGCTTCGGCAATGGCCAAACTGCTGGATGATAAGTCTTTGGCAAAGGAAATGGGCCATAGGGCAAGAGCTATATACGAAGATCTTTTCACTGAAGAAAAGTTTGCGAATAATTTTATTGAATGCCTGAAAAAGGCAATGAAACAATGAAAAGCTGTCAAAATACCCCAACTCATAAGCGTCTGCGACTTAAAGAGCTGCCCCTGCTCCACAGCCGCAGTGATCTCCATCACCTGCCCGAGGGCAAGCTTTTGATAAATACCATCAATGCCCACTCCTACAATGTAGCTCAGGAAGATGCGGAGTTTGCTCGGGCCCTGCTCGCTTCGGATGTGCTCCTGCCTGACGGAGCCGGGGTGGTGAAAGCCTGCAGATGGATAAAAGCGAGCCATGCCCCTGCGGAACGCTGTGCCGGCTGGGATCTTTTTGTGCATGAGATGGGGAAGCTCAGGCCAGGAGACAAGGTGATGTTCTTCGGGAGCAGCGAGAAGGTGCTGGCCCTTATAAGAGAAAAAGCCGCCAAGGACTATCCCGGTGTGGAATTGCTTACTTTCTCCCCTCCATTCAAGAGTGAATTCTCAGAGGAAGATAACACGCTTATGGTCAAGGCTATAAATGATGCCGACCCCGATCTTCTGTGGATAGGGATGACTGCCCCGAAACAGGAGAAATGGGCCCATGCCCATTGGAACGAATTGGATATACATTGCCACTGTGGTTCCATAGGGGCAGTGTTCGATTTCTACGCCGGGACAGTGAAGAGGGCACCTCTATGGTGGCAGGAGCACTCGCTCGAGTGGTTGTACCGACTTCTGAAAGAGCCTCGCCGCATGTTCCGCCGCTATGCTTTTGGCAATGTCAAGTTCATATGGAATCTGCTCCGTTACGAAAATTAATGCTTATATTTGCCGTTGATGAATCAACAGACCTTCAAAACCAAGGAAGTCTACATCTTCCTTTTGCCTACACTGCTGCTTGACCTTGCTGTGCAGCTGGCAGTCTATCTGCTCTGTGCCAGGAACTTCACATACGGGGATCCTATGGATTTGGTGATGCTCAAGAGTAGGGTGGTCTATTTTCTGATTGTGGGCTTTATGGTTGCATCCTTGCTCTATGCTCCCAAGCTGTATGTGCGAGGACTTGAGTTGAGGCACATAGCCGTCAACGCTTTCCTCCAGACCCTCATCACCCTGAGCGTGATGGCAATTTCGGTGAATATACTCTTTGATTCTTTCGCCGGCAAGCTCTACCTCCTTTGCGGAATATCTTCTACAACTGCTGTATTCATCACAAATATGATTATCAAGTCGGCCATAGACTTTGCCAGGCGTCACGGACGCAACAAGGTGCATTGCCTTATTGTCGGCTCAGAACCAGCCGCCTGCGAACTCTGCCGCGCTCTGGGAGCCCCCGAACAGTACGACTATAAGATGCTGGGAATTTTTGCTGATAAAGTTCCGGATTCCGAGCTAAAATATCTGGGTCCCCTCTCCGGTCTCGACAAGTACATACGCGAAAACAAAGTCCACAATCTCTACTGCAGCATCCCTCCCAAAGACAATAACGAACTGGTTAATTCCATAATTCGACTCTGTGAACATTACTGTATAGAATTCTTCTATCTACCGGATATGACGGGCTACATAAGCCGCAGCCTGCTATTCGACAATATAGACGGTCACAATGTGGTGCGCCTGAGGGAAGAGCCCCTGAGCAACCCTGTCAACCGTTACGCCAAACGCCTGCTCGACATGGTGTTATCAGGACTGCTGCTGGTATGCTTTTTTCCTTTCGTATGGCTATTCGCCGCAATTGGCATCAAACTCTCATCTCCTGGCCCAATCTTTTTCCGGCAGAAACGCACTGGCTACAAGGGGCAGGAATTCAATATGATCAAGTTCCGCTCCATGCATGTGAATGCCGATGCTGACAGGCTCCAGGCCAGTAAGGACGATCCAAGAAAATTCGCCTTCGGTGACTTTCTGCGCCGCAGCTCCATAGATGAGATTCCACAGCTGATCAACATTTTCCTCGGCGACATGTCTTTCGTTGGCCCACGCCCGCACATGCTTGCCCATACAGAGCAATATGATGCCCTGATTGACGAATATATGGTGCGTCACATGGTGCTTCCCGGACTTACAGGCTGGGCCCAGGTAAATGGCTACCGTGGCGAGACCAAGACCCTCGACCAGATGAAAGGCAGGGTCAAATATGATATATGGTATATAGAAAACTGGTCACCGCTACTGGACCTGAGGATTGTATTCAAGACCATAGTGCAGATTCTCGGCGGAGACAAACAGGCATATTGACGATGACAGAAACCGAGAATCTATTCTTCCGCTTGCTGCGCATCTCCCTGGGTTCTCCCAAAGCCACAGATGAGAAGCTGTGTCTTCCTCTTCCGGAGGGGGAGTGGGAGGCCATTCTGGCTATGGCCAAAAAACAAAGTATGTGCGGA
>CAMFRR010000226.1 GCA_945982095.1 uncultured Bacteroidales bacterium | reverse complement strand
AGATGTGTATAAGAGACAGCAGCACACCCTATGACCTTCCCGGTTTCAAGCGCCTGCTCGGTGACGGTTCCGACTATGGAGTTCGCTTCTCCTATGCCGAACAGCCTTCTCCTGACGGTCTGGCCCAGGCTTTTACCATAGGTGCTGAGTTCATCGCTGACGACAGCGTGTGCCTGGTTCTCGGCGACAACATTTTCCACGGAGCCGGATTCACCCCAATGCTCAAGGAGGCGGTGAGGACAGCCGAAGAGGATGGAAAGGCCACAGTGTTCGGGTATTGGGTAAGCGACCCTGAGCGCTACGGTGTTGCTGAGTTCGACCATGAGGGTAACTGTATCTCCATAGAAGAGAAACCCCTTCACCCAAAGAGCAATTATGCCGTCGTAGGCCTGTATTTCTACCCTAACAAGGTGGTGGACCTGGCTCACCGCATCAAGCCTTCTGCCCGTGGCGAGTATGAAATCACCACTCTCAACCAGCACTTCCTGGAAGATGGGGAGTTGAAGGTACAGACTCTGGGCCGCGGTTTCGCCTGGCTCGACACCGGCACCCATGACAGTCTTTCTGAGGCCTCCACTTATGTTGAGGTCCTGGAAAAGCGTCAGGGCTTGAAGATAGCTTGTCTTGAGGGTATAGCTTATCGCCAGGGCTGGATAGATGAGCAGCGTATGCGTGAGCTGGCCAAGCCTATGATCAAGAACCAGTATGGACAGTACCTGTTGAAGGTCATTGATGAAATGAAGGAAACAGGAGCTCCGAATCTTTAGTATATGGAAATAATAAAAACAGATATAGAAGGCCTTGTAATCATCGAACCTAAGATTTTCGAGGATGCGAGAGGCTATTTTTTCGAGAGTTTTTCGCAAAGGGAATTCGAATCCAAGATAGGTCCCGTGAATTTCGTTCAGGACAATGAGTCCAAATCCAGCTTCGGAGTGATGCGCGGATTGCATTTCCAGCGTCCTCCCCACACCCAGAGCAAACTTGTGCGTTGCGTTCGTGGAAAGGTGCTGGATGTGGCGGTGGATTTGCGCAAGGGCAGTCCAAGCTATGGTCGTCATGTGGCGGTGGAGCTGTCGGAAGACAATCACAGGCAGTTTTTCATCCCCAAAGGTTTTGCCCACGGTTTCGTGGTGCTTAGCCCTACGGCTGTGTTCCAGTACAAGTGCGATGCATTTTATGCCCCTGAGGCTGATGGCGGCATAAGCATTATGGATGAGAGCCTGGGAATTGACTGGCAAGTGCCTATGGATGAAGCCATTCTGAGCCCTAAGGATATGCAGCACCCTCTGCTGAAAGATTTTGAAACCCCTTTTGAATTCTAGACTATGAACATACTCGTAACCGGAGCCAACGGACAGCTGGGCAATGAGATGCGTATTATTGGCAGCAAAAGTGCTGACAATTATGTGTTTACGGATATAGTTGCTCAGGAGGGCAGCAGTACCTTGATTCTGGATATAACAGATATAGACGCAATTCGTGAAATGGTGCGTGCCCACGCCATTGAGGCCATAGTCAATTGTGCTGCCTATACCAATGTGGATGCGGCTGAGAGCAATTATGAACTGGCCGAAAAGCTGAATGCCGAGGCTCCTGCAAATCTTGCTGCCGTAATGAATGAAGTGGGTGGCTGGCTTATACATATCAGCACAGACTATGTATTCGGAAAGGAAGCCTACAATACACCTTGCCGTGAAGACCAGCAGGGCACTCCTACCGGTGTGTACGGCCTTACGAAACTGCATGGTGAGCAGAAGATTCAGCAAAGCGGATGCAAGTATGTTATCATACGCACTGCCTGGCTATACAGCGAGTTCGGAAAGAACTTCTGCAAGACCATGCTCACGCTCACTGCCACCAAGCCTGCCTTGAAAGTGGTGTTCGACCAGTGCGGAACCCCAACCTATGCCTGGGATCTTGCCGAGGCGGTGGAAGTCATTCTCAAGAATCCTGTGCAGGGCATCTATCACTTCAGCAACGAGGGCGTCTGCAGTTGGTACGACTTTGCCCAGATGGTGGCCCGTTTCAGCGGCCACAATGCCTGTGACATACAGCCTTGTCATTCGGACGAGTTTCCAAGTCCTGTTAAACGTCCTTCATATTCTGTACTGGACAAAACGAAAATCAAGGAGACTTTCGGCCTGAGCATAGCTTATTGGACTGATTCTCTGGAACTTTGCGTGCGGAATCTTATAAAAGGAGTTTAAGTCCTATTTCCAATAAGGATCTTCCTGCCAATTCCGCGGAAATCCCATACAGGCCGGGTCAACCATAGAAAAATTGCCCACCAGCATTTTTAGCCTGGTGCTGAAGCTGTTGCCCGGCTTTATCCTGTCTGCAAAGTATTTGATTATACAAAGCGAGAAATATACCCTGTTGCGGTCTTCTTCCTTCATCTTCGGGAAAGGCTCAAACAGCCCGTACGGAAGCGCGGCCTTACATGTGGGGACACTGTCCCAAACCCTGTTGTGGTGGGCGCAGTCATTGCGCAATTCCACCAAGTGACGCACCCAGGAAATGAAGGTGTGAGGGGTCATCTTGTAGCTGTCTCTTATACACATCTGACGCTGCCGACGACTCCTTA
>CAMFRR010000225.1 GCA_945982095.1 uncultured Bacteroidales bacterium | reverse complement strand
ATATAATTGAGGACAAGGGTTATGATTCTTTTTGAGAAAGGGAATATTTTGGCCAGCGGCGACACTCTCAGGCGTGACATAGTCCTTGGAGAGGGAGAGAGTATGCACCTCACCCTCGTTGCCATGGGCTCTGAACTGGCTGAGGCTCAATTCAATGTGGATATCAATGGAGCAGGGGCCGATTTTGTGCTCAACGGCATTTACCTATGCAAGGGGGAGGAAAAACTCAATGTGAAGGTGGATCTGCACCATAATGCAGGCGGGAGCCATTCGAACCAGAACTTCAGAGGAATAGTGGACGATAAGGCCCGCGCCTCATTTGACGGACGCATTGTTGTGGCGCATGATGCACAGAAGACAGAGGCGTATCAGACCAACCGCAATCTTCAGTTGAGTGACTTTGCCGTAGTGCAGACTTCTCCGCAGCTGGAGATTTATGCAGATGATGTAAAATGCTCACACGGAGCGACTGTGGGCAGTCTCGATCTTGATGAACAGTTTTATATGCGCAGCCGCGGCATCTCCGAAAAGGAAGCGCGCCGCCTGCAGATGCAGTCCTTTCTGGCTCAGGCTATGGACGAACTGCCAGAGGAAATACGCGAAGACATTTTTGCCCGTTTATAATGATTTCATATCCCAACGCCAAACTGAACCTGGGCCTGGACGTTCTTAGGAAACGCCCGGACGGTTTCCACGACCTTGAAAGTCTGTTCATTCCATGTAAAGATTTGTGCGACGTCCTGGAAATCCAAGAGGCCAAAGAATTTTCCATAGAAATCATCAAGAACGGAAGGGTGATGGACGGAAGCGCCCCGGGAGAATGGAATCCGAAGAAAGACCTCGTCGTTCAGGCCTATAATCTGCTGAAGAAGGACTTTTTCCTTCCGGCGGTAAGCATACGTCTTGAAAAGCACATACCTGTGGGAGCGGGTCTGGGCGGTGGAAGCGCCGATGCTGCCTTTGCTCTGCGCATGCTGGACGAGATGTTCGACTTGTATATGCCTTATGTCATGCTGGAGGATTATGCTGCCCAGCTGGGCAGCGACTGCCCATTCTTCGTGCGCAACAAACCCATGTTCGTAAGCGGTAGAGGCGATGTGCTCGAGGAAATGGAAGTTCCTCAGCTGGAAGGACATAGAATAGAGGTGGTGACTCCCGATATCTCGGTTTCCACAAAAGAGGCATATGCCGGGATAGTACCGGCTGTACCTCAAAGGCCTTTGCGTGAGTTGTTGGCCCTTCCGCTCGAAAATTGGCGTGAGGCCGGAGTGAAGAACGACTTTGAGCGTACTGTATTTGCCCTGCATCCTGAACTGGCCCGCCTTAAAGAAGAGCTATATGAAAAAGGCGCCACCTACGCATCCATGTCAGGAAGTGGCAGCGCCCTTTTCGGAATTTTCTGATATTGTTGACTGTTTGTATAAAGTTCGATACCTGCGGAACTTATTTCAATGGCTTGATGTCCAGCTTGACAGGACGTATGAGGTTCTCGGGCTTGAGTATCTCATCAAGGTCTTCCTTGCTCAAAATACCTTCTTCCAGAACGAGGTCGTAGACGCTGCGTCCGGTCTCGATAGCCTTTTTAGCAATCTTGGTGGAATGCTTATAACCTATGTATGGGTTGAGAGCTGTTACAACGCCTATACTCTCGCGAACATTCTGCTCACATTGCTCTGCATTGGCAGTGATGCCGTCCACACAATTCAGGCGCAGGGTCTTCATTCCGTTCATAAGCAGTTCCGCGCTTTCAAAACAGCATTGTACCATCACAGGCTCCATGGCATTCAACTCCATCTGTGCAGCCTCACCGCTCATGGTCACGCAGAAATCGTTGCCTATCACCTTGAAACATACCTGGCTCATAACCTCAGGAATCACAGGATTCACCTTGCCTGGCATAATTGAAGAACCAGGCTGGCGGGCAGGCAGGGCAATCTCTTCCAGACCGCAGCGCGGACCTGAAGACAGAAGTCGCAAATCATTGCTTATCTTGCTGAGTTTCACCGCAAGACGCTTCATTGCCGAACTATAGCCCACAAAAGCCGTGGTATCGGAAGTTGCACCCACAAGATCATCTGACAACTTTATGTCCCAGCCGCTCAGATGGCGCAAGGCTTCAATGCAATAGCCGGCATATTCAGGCTCACTGCATATGCCCGTACCTATGGCCGTGGCTCCCATATTCACTACAAGGAAATCCGCTGCAGCCTCATCCAGATGCTTGATCTCATCTTCCAGAATGGAAGCAAAGCCTCCGAAGGTCTGGCCCAGAGTCATTGGCACCGCATCCTGAAGCTGTGTACGTCCCATCTTCACGATATCGGCAAACTCCACGCTCTTGAGCCTGAGGCTGTCAATCATCTTGCCAAGTTCGTCCTTGAGCTGAAGATGCGAGAAATAGAGTCCGAGATGACCGAAGGTTGGATAGGCATCATTGGTACTCTGGCTGCGGTTCACGTCATCATTAGGCTTGATATAGCTAAAATCTCCAAGTTTGTGACCCAGAATCTGCAAGGCGCGGTTGGCTATCACCTCGTTGGCATTCATGTTTGTAGAAGTGCCGGCACCGCCCTGAATCATGTCTATGGGG
>CAMFRR010000224.1 GCA_945982095.1 uncultured Bacteroidales bacterium | reverse complement strand
ACCAGGTCCTGACCGCTGAGATTCGAAGGCCTGCCGTCAATCCATATTGCCACGTTCTTGCCTCCAAGCTGCACATTGCCGTCCTTGTCTATAGTCACACCGGGGGAGTTGCGCAGCACATCCAGGGCATCTCCAGTCTTTGCCACCGCAAGCTCGGATACGTTGAGTATAATCTTGTCAAATTGATGCTCAATCAATTCTCTCTTGCCTGTAACCATAGCAGACTGCAGAGACTGGCTGTCTTCTTCCAATGCGGCGTCTTTGAGATACAAGGTGTCACCAACGACTTTCACCACCATATCCCCAAGCTTCGCCGAAAAATCCTTATAGCCCACGAATGATGCCCTGAAACCCAGGCCCTCAATATTCTCCACCGAATCATTGGACTTCATCTCATATTTACCTTCTGCATTTGCAGCTGCACCGGCCAGCACCTTCCCTTCTGAATTGGCTATTGCAGCAGTTGCATATTCTATAGCGTTTCCCTTGCTGTCAGTAACTTTGCCTTTGTAGATGAGCAAGCCCTTCTGTGAAGCGGCATTCGCTCCCATAGTGAGAGTAACCAAAATGAGGGCGAGCCCCATGCTTTTGCTGATACTGTTCATGATTAATCGAATTATTGTTGCTTTACTGTATTAGTGAATTAATACACTGCAAAGGAAAGGTAATTTTTCGGAATATGCAAATTTATATGAGCATATCTTGCATTAAAATCAAAAATTTCTTTGTAGTTAGCATTAAAATTGCTAACTTGGGATTGCGATAGTGACACAGTTCCCTACGTAAATCAAGTTTAATTGCCGCAAGGCATAAATAGGAGGTTTTTTATGGAGATCAAAATTTCTGCGCTCAAGTTCTCTGCGAACGAGACCCAAGTGGATTTCATCAACAAGAAGGTTGCGAAGCTGGAAAGGTTCTGTCTCAGCGATGATGCTGTTGCCGAAGTTACCCTGTCGCTTCAGAATGAATCCAAGAAGCTGGTGCTCAAGGTTGGCGCCAATGTGATAGAACGTACGGCAGATACATTTGAGAATGCGGTGACTGCCGCTGTCGATGCCATGAAGGAAAAATTGGTAAGGGAAAAGGAGAAATCCCTAAGCCATTAATTAATGATAATGAATACGAAGTTTTCACAGACCTGGGCGCAAGTCAGAACCTTTCTGGCTTTGCGCCCAGAAATGGATGTTGAGGCAGCCGCCGCCAACATACGCAGCAACATACATTTCGGCGGCATGAACCTCTGGATTCTGGCCTGCGCAATCATCATCGCATCCCTGGGCCTGAATGTCAATTCCACAGCAGTAATCATAGGCGCCATGCTCATTTCCCCTCTGATGGGGCCGATTATCGGCATGGGCCTCGCAGTGGGAACCGATGACCTCAACCTGATGAAGTCCTCACTGAAGAACTTGGGCGCCATGGTGGGAATAAGCCTCATCGCTTCTACTCTCTTCTTTGTGGTTTCACCCCTCAACATGCAGCACCCCAGCGAGTTGCTCGCACGTACCAACCCGACTATATATGATGTGCTCATAGCCCTGGTCGGCGGTATAGCAGGAGCGCTGGAAACGACACGTAAGGAAAAGAGCACAGTGATAAGCGGAGTGGCCATTGCCACGGCTCTGATGCCACCTTTGTGTACTGTGGGATATGGACTTGCCAATCTTAATCTGAAGATAATGGCAGGAGCCTTCTATCTCTTCTTCATCAACTGTGTGTTCGTGGCAATGGCCACCTTCATAGTTGTGAAGTATCTGAAATTCCCTAAGGTGACACACAAGGACAATACCATAGCCAAACGTGCAAAACGCTGGGCCAGCGTCTTCCTCGTGCTTCTGGTGGTTCCAAGCGTGTTGTCAGCTATTACTGTTGTACGTGAGAACAATTTCAATTCCAAGGTGGAATCATTCGTAGGCGGAGTCAAAAACCTGCTGGAGGAATCAGTGGTCTATGACTATAAGACTGATACTCAGACCAAGCCATATCATGTGACCCTCTATATTGCAGGCCGCCGCCTTACCGACGGGGAAAAGGAAACTCTTTACGCATCTGCCGAACAAAACTACGGCATAGCTAGGCACCAGATAATCTTTGAGGTAGCTTTCACCGGCTCCGACCGCAGTGAGCTGGAGAAACAGGTCTATACTGATCTGAATGCCACCGTCAAGGATCTGAAAGAACAGATCAAGGCCTATCAGAATAAAGAGCTTCCATATGACCAGCTCAGGTCCGAGGCAGCAGCCCTCTATCCTCAGATAGGAGATTTTGCCCTTTCACGCGGCAAGGACAGGATTTATGCCATAATCAGCGGCACACCTGACTCTCTTTCTCTGGAAAATATGGAGAAATGGCTGAAGATACGCCTTGCATCAGAAGATGTTTCCATAGTACGTGCACAGGAGTAGTTTTACAGGCAAAATGTCGTTTATACAAAATATTTTAAAAAAGCAATAGCCAAAAGTATTTCTTTCTGTGATAGAAGTGCGTAACTTCGCGCCCGCTTTAATAAAATATCAAATAACGATATGCAGCAACTAAAGATAACTACTTCAATTACAAGACGCAGCGAAGGTCTCGATGCCTATCTCAACCAGATT
>CAMFRR010000223.1 GCA_945982095.1 uncultured Bacteroidales bacterium | reverse complement strand
CGAGATAGGAGTCCGTCTCGTGGGCTCGGAGATGTGTATAAGAGACAGGGAGGCTTTTTGATAGGCCTCCCTAACAAAATTTTGGCAGTATGAAACAACAATTATCGACCATCCTTCTCTCTTTCCTGCTCGTATCTTGCACGGCTCAGACTGGAACATCCACGTTTCCTTATGCCGATTCCGCTGACCCTTCACAATTGGCCAAAGCAGGGCTCACGGAAACAGGGCAGGGGAGCTACAAACTAGGCAATCCTGAATGTGAGGGCCTTTGCTTCAAAATGGAAGAAGGGGAGTTTACCGTCAAGGCCCAGGGCTACAGCGAGACCAATAAGTATATACAGAAGGTGATTCTCAATGGTAAAGCCTATACCAAGGCCTGGCTTGATCCTGAATATATCGTGACGGGCGGCGAGTTGGTACTGCTTATGGGAGCAGAACCCAAAACCTGGTATTGCCCGGATGAACCGTCTGAATATCCAGACAAAAGACCCGAACTGTCTAAGCGGCTCTTCTGCTCTGAAGCGGTGGAAAAGGATATACAGCGAGTCTGCTCTTTGCTCGAGAACCCCCGCTTGAGGTGGATGTTCTCCAACTGTTACCCCAATACCTTGGATACCACTGTTCATCCCGTGAAAGATGACAACGGCCAGCCGGATACCTTCGTTTATACTGGGGATATTCCTGCGATGTGGCTGAGGGATTCAGGAGCCCAGGTTTGGCCATATTTGAGGTATGTAGATGAGGATGAGGCACTTTGCAGGATGATAGCCGGCGTGATAAACCGTCAGTTCAAATGTATATGTATAGATCCTTATGCCAATGCCTTCAATGTTGAGCCTATAGGTGCTGCCAACAAGACTGATTGGCCTGAAGCTGACCCTTATGTGTTTGAAAGAAAATGGGAAATTGATTCGCATTGCTATCCTATAAGGCTTGCCCATGAGTATTGGAAACAGAGCGGTGACGTGTCCGTGTTCGGCGATGTGTGGCTTGAAGCAATCGGAAAGATACTTCTTACCCTGCGTGAACAGCAGAGGAAAGATGGCCCGGGCAGCTATGTGTTTTTGCGCGTGACAGACAGACAGCTTGACACCAAATGTGTGGTGGGCAGGGGCAATCCTGCCAAGCCTTGCGGCCTCATAGCTTCAGCATTCCGTCCTTCTGACGATGCTACTACCTTCGAATATCTGATACCGTCCAACTTTATGGCTGTCAGCTCATTGCGCAAGGCAGCCGAAATTCTGACCCAGGTAAACGGCAGGCAGGATCTTGCAGATGAATGCCTTGATCTTGCTGCTGAGGTGGAGCAGGCCCTCAAGGAAAATGCAATTTATGACCATCCTCAGTTCGGCAAAATTTATGCTTATGAGACTGACGGCTTCGGCAATAAATACATTATGGACGACGCCAATGTGCCTTCTCTGCTCGCGATGAGCTATCTTGGCGATGTGGATGCAAACGATCCTATTTATCAGAATACGAGACGCTTCGTTTGGAGTGATGCCAACCCTTATTTCTTCAGGGGAAGCGCAGGCGAGGGAATAGGCGGACCGCACATTGGTCAGGAAGTGATATGGCCTATGAGTATAATGATGAAGGCCTTTACCTCAGATGACGATGACGAGATAAGGGATTGCATATGCAGCCTCATGACTACTGATGCGGGTACGGGTTTCATACATGAGTCTTTTGACAGGAATGATGCGTCCAATTTTACCCGCGAATGGTTCGCATGGCAGAACACCTTGTTCGGCGAGCTGATACTCAAGATAATAGATGACGGCAGACTGCACGTGCTGAATAGCATAATCTGATGCAGCTTGCCGCCAATATGAGAGACTTAAGAGCCTCGCTTACGTTGTCCTGTTATTGCTCGGGATTGCGTGAAGCGAGCTCTTCGAGTATTTGCCAGATCTGATACAGACCCCTTGGTACGTGGAAACAACCTTTCCACTTGCCGCCTTTCAGCGGAAGCAGAACTTCACCGCGACGGTTGAGATAGCCGTACCACTCGGGATATTCATGATCTTTAAAGCGTGTCCAAAGATATTCGTCCAGACGTAGGAACCACTCAAGGCATTTTTCGTTGCCTGTAAGCTGGTAGCCCTTTATCATAGCGATGGCACTCTCTATATGAACCCACCACAGTTTCTGGTCCCATTCGAGTTCCTGGGTAGGATAGCCTTTGCGGTCCATAAAATAGAATATTCCGCCAAACTCCTTGTCCCAACCATACTCAATCACGCTCAGGGAAATCTCCACCGCCTTTTCGATCAGGGCTTTGTCGTTTCGGCGTATGCCAATATTCATAAGGAACCACATGGCTTCCAGGTCATGTCCGGGATTTACCTTTCGGCCCTCGAAGCAATCTACGAGGCTACCGTCAGGAGCCAGGTTTTCCAATATGACTCCAAGCTCCGGGCGGTAGAAAACGTCTACGATTTCATGTACGCTCTCGTCTATGGTACTGTCAATCAAGGCAGGGTCGTTGATGATGTCTTCCACCTCGAGTGCCATGTTGCATATGATCATAGGCAGGGCGAAGTCCTTCATAGGACGTGTCCCGGGGTATGCCTTGAGCCATTGCCCTTTCGGATTGTTGCGGCGCTCAAGTATGCGGGTG
>CAMFRR010000222.1 GCA_945982095.1 uncultured Bacteroidales bacterium | reverse complement strand
GGAGTCCGTCTCGTGGGCTCGGAGATGTGTATAAGAGACAGGTCAGTTTCCTCCTTCTCGCCCACTATCACGATGAACGGAATTCTCTGCATCTCGTTCTCGCGTATTCTCTTGCCCATAGTCTCGTTACGAGCATCTACGGAGGCGCGAATTTCGGAATTATTCAGCAATTCTGCAACTTTTGAGGCATATTTCTCAAATTTATCGCTCACAGGAATGACAACAACCTGCTCAGGTGTAAGCCAGAGAGGAAGTTTGCCGGCAGTGTGCTCGAGCAGAACGGCTACGAAACGCTCCATTGAACCGAATGGAGCACGGTGTATCATTACAGGGCGGTGAGGCTTGTCATCGGAGCCTGTATATTCGAGGTCAAAACGCTCAGGAAGGTTGTAGTCCACCTGAATTGTGCCAAGCTGCCACTTGCGGCCTATGGCATCTTTTACCATGAAGTCGAGCTTCGGACCATAGAAGGCAGCCTCTCCATACTCTACTACTGTAGGAAGGCCTTTCTCCTCTGCGGCCTCTATGATGGCGCTCTCAGCCTTTGCCCAGTTCTCGTCAGTACCTATATATTTCTCGGTATTGTTAGGGTCGCGAAGTGAAATCTGAGCAGTGAACTCGGTGAAGTTCAGAGTTTTGAACACATATAGTATAATGTCAATAACCTTGCAGAACTCCTCTTTGAGCTGATCCGGACGGCAGAAAAGGTGGGCATCGTCCTGAGTAAAGCTTCTCACACGTGTAAGACCGTGAAGCTCACCGCTCTGCTCGTAACGGTACACTGTACCGAACTCAGCGAAACGGAGTGGAAGGTCTTTGTAAGAACGTGGTTTGCTGCGATATATCTCGCAGTGGTGAGGGCAGTTCATAGGTTTGAGCAGATATTCCTCGCCCTCCTGTGGAGTGTGTATAGGCTGGAAAGAATCCTTGCCGTATTTGGCATAGTGGCCTGAGGTCACGTAGAGGTCCTTGTTTCCTATATGTGGGGTAATTACAGGCAGATAGCCATAAGATTTCTGTATCTTCTTGAGGAAATCCTCCAGACGGCCGCGCAGGTCAGCGCCCTTAGGGAGCCACAAAGGAAGTCCGGCGCCCACCCTCTGGCTGAAGGTAAAGAGTTCCATCTGCTTGCCTATGAGACGATGGTCACGCTTCTTGGCCTCTTCCATCATCTTGTTGTATTCCTCCAGCAATGAAACCTTAGGGAAAGAGATACCGTATATACGGGTCATCTGCTGGCGTTTCTCATCACCACGCCAATATGCTCCTGCAATTGCTGTGAGCTTGACAGCTTTGATTATTGATGTATCAGAGATGTGAGGTCCACGGCAAAGATCGGTATAGGAGCCGTTGCTGAAGAAAGAGATATGTCCATCCTCAAGCTCTGAGATAAGCTCTACCTTATACTCGTCACCTTTCTCACGGAAAGCCTTCAATGCTTCCTCTTTAGGAACCATCCTGCACTCGAAGCTCTCTTTTGTCTTGGCAAACTCCATCATCTTTTTCTCTATGGCAGGCAGGTCAGCCTCAGTGATGCTGCGGCCGCCAAGATCCACGTCATAATAGAAACCGTTCTCCACTGCAGGGCCAATGCCGAATTTAACACCGGGATACAGGGCTTCAAGAGCCTGGGCCATAAGGTGCGAACTGCTGTGCCAGAAGACTTTTTTGTCTTCGGGATTTTCCCAATCAAAAGGCTTGTTGGTGCCGTCAGGATATTTGATATATGCCATAATTTTTACACATTTACAATCAATCGCACAAAGGTACGAAATTTTTTCTATCTTTGCTGAAAATTAGTTAGATAATTTTATAAAAAGTATGGAAGAGAAGATAGAATTCAAGACAATCTGGCACGAGTCCGGCGTAAGCGCCCTGGTTCTCGCAGCTGTATGCGTGGGATATTTCCTTTTGAGCAACGCAGTGAGCGGAACATCAAAAATATGGCTTCTGATCCTGGTCTTTCTTTTGGAAATAGCAAAGATTGTGTTCTGCATAGTGTATGTGAAACGCTGCATGAAGGGCTTCAAGGCTGCACACCCTTCAGCCCAGAGACGCGACGTTTACAGATTGGGCATGATGGTGGGGCTGATTTCGGGCCTTATCATAGCCGCAGCCAGCATGGCTTACTATCAGTTCAATCCGCAAGTGATAAGTGATACTTTCAACACCATGCTGAGCTCAATGCCACAGGGCTTGGACCGGAACGCCCTCAACATGATTGAAAGCATGGAGCAGGCCTTCCCTCGCCTGGCTTTCTTCTCCCAATTCATATATTGCGCAATCTGGGCATTCGTACTTCCTGCATTCATTGCGCCTTCTGTTGTGAGCGACAATCCTTTCGATAACGATGACGATGACGATGAAAAATAACTGGAAGCATGACCTTTCCATTGTCATAAGCCTGTTGAACGAAGCCGAATCCTTGCCAGAACTGTACGCATGGATACGCAAAAGTCTCGACGGCAAATATAACTACGAATTGATATTTGTGGATGACGGCTCGGACGACGGATCTTGGAATATAATTGAGGAACTGTCCAAGAAGCAGGATGGCGCTCCTGCTGTACACGGCATAAGGTCTGTCTCTTATACACATCTCCGAGCCCATGAGACGGACTCCTATCTCGTATG
>CAMFRR010000221.1 GCA_945982095.1 uncultured Bacteroidales bacterium | reverse complement strand
GATAGGAGTCCGTCTCGTGGGCTCGGAGATGTGTATAAGAGACAGGTTATGACCTCGTCATCGGCACAGATGCGGACGAGTTCGTGATTGTGGACCCTAATCTGGGAATGGGCCTTGCAGAGTTCCTTTCGCGCCAGAACATAGATGTGAGCATAAGTGCACTGGGACTGGATTTCGGACAGAAGATTGGCGAGGAGGGAGACATAAGCGAGGACAGACCTTTTCTCCAACAGCGTCATTATGCCCAGATAGGCACGCGCTATACCAAGGCTTCAGTCATTGCCAAACCCTGCATATGGGGCAGCGGCTTCCATAGGGTCAAAGGGCACAATTTTCACATAGCCAAGGATTTATATCTATTTCATTTCGGGTATTTCGACCTACGCCGCATCCAGGAGCGTTTCTCGGACAAGGACCGCCTCCAACAGGGCTGGGCGAAACATATGAACAAACGCTCGCGTACCATACGTCTGGTGACTAAACTTCCGGCGAGGGATTTCGGGCGTTGGACCAGATTCGCGCGCATATGCCAGACCATTGTCCGTCCTCCTTTTGCCTGGAACAAACCGGCGATGTTCGAACTCAAGATAGTGGTGCGCATCCCTGAACGCTTCCATAATATAATTTAATGCCTTATGGATTACAGGTTGGAGATACTTCTCAAGGGTCATATACTCAACCCATTCTGGCACAGCCGTATGGAGCGTCGCACCAGAAGGGGAGAGGTTACTGCGGCCGCTGTGGAACGTTACCTTTCCAAATACATTCCATTCATACAGAATCTGAAGCCGCCGGGGCCTTCGCCTGATGGAGCATCTTCGCACTGTGTCAGCCCTTCGCATCCTTATGGCCCAAAGGACCTTTGCGAACCCTCTGACCCCCAGAACCCTTGCTGCCCTTGTGCCAACAGAATTTTCAGCATATGGCTTCAGGGAGAGGCGAAAGCCCCGGCCGTGGCACAGGCTTGCTGGCGCAGCGTGAGGGCGAATTGTCCCGAGACGCTGGTGATTCTGGATGCCGACTCACTGGACAAGTGGATAGAGCTTCCTGATTACGTGCAGCAAAAGTACCGTAGCGGAGCTATGAGACCGGCGCACTACGCAGACATATGCCGCCTTGCCCTGCTTGTCAAATATGGAGGCCTTTGGCTGGATGCAACCGATTTCGTGCCTCAGGCTTTCCCCCAGTGGCTGTGGGATTGTGAGTTTTTCATTCATATGAGCGGAGAGCGTCTTTTTGGCTGGTACTCCCATGTGCAGAACTGCTTCATAAGAGCCTCGCGCGGTAACTTCCTGATACGGGCCTGGTACGAGCTTGTGCTGGAATATTGGCGCCACGAAGACAAGGTGGCGGATTATTTTGTCCACCAGCTGCTGTTCAAGATGCTGGTGACCCACAATGAATTGGCCCGCAAGGAATTCGAGACTATGCCTAAAGTTTGTCAGGATCCCACGCATGAGATATGGTTCGGACACGGCAACGATGCTTTTGATTCTGTTTCGTGGGAGAAAATGTCTTCGGCGGCCCTTTTCCAGAAGACCGAATATAAGTCGAAAATGGCATCGGCCCCTATTCCGGGCTCCAATGCCGAGCATCTTATACTCAGTTACCCTGAATGATTCTTATCGGGAGGCTTTGCCGTACCTCTGCTCTTTCTTTGCCAATTTGCTCTTGAATGTCTTGAGGAAATATCTCTCCCATTTCTGCCTTTTGACTGGGTCTGCCTTTGAGTAGACCTTCTCGGCTTCCGCAATGGCAAGGCGCAGGCTGTCTATCCTGTATTGCTGCTTGGCCGAATTCACGTAGCTGGACATATTGGGATAATAGAAATACAGGGGCAGGTTTATGATTACAGCTTTTTCCGTTCTCAGCATGACTTCGCCCCACCACGGGAAATCCTCATATATGATTCCTTTTACGAAACTTATGTCTCTGATTTTGCTGCTGCGGTACATGCATCTCCATGGCTGACAATGCTTTACGACCCATCTGTCATCAATGCCGTCCGGCTTGTCTTTCTCAGTGGCACAGCTCAGGATGTCGTCAGTTATGAAGTATTCTATTGCTGATTCATCATAGACAGGGAAGCGGCATCCGTCTTTTTCGCCCAAATGCAGAATTTGTCGCAACATGTTGAGCGTCCTGTACTTTCTGTCATAAGTAAAAGCCACCAGATCAGCTTCTTTTTCGACAATGAGCTTATGGCATATCTTCATGGTCTGGGGATGTATGAAATCATCGCTGTCCACAAACAGCATGAATTCGCCCTCCGCATGTTGCAAGGCTACATTCCTGGCATTAGACACTCCCTGGTTTTCTATGTGGAATACTTTTATTCTCGTGTCACCTGCCGCGTACGTGTCAATGATGCCGGGGCTGGAATCAGTGCTGCCATCGTCTATGCATATGGCTTCCCAGTTGCCGTAACTCTGGGCAATGAGGCTGTCCAGGCATCTGCCTATGTATTTCTCTGCATTGAACACAGGGATTACAACTGAAATCATAATGGCTTCTTTTTGCCAAATGTAGTAAAAATTACTGAAAAAAATAGGTATCTTTGCACCTTCAAATTGATATGAAACGATTATTCCTGTTTTCTGCATATTCTGAGGATGGAAGCGTTGGAGCTTCTGTCCTTCAT
>CAMFRR010000220.1 GCA_945982095.1 uncultured Bacteroidales bacterium | reverse complement strand
GCCATGAACATGGAATTAGAGAACGCATGGAACCGTCTGAGCGGCAAGCCAGAGGGCTCAATCAACGAAATGAAGCTTTACAATAAGTTCGTGGCCCTGGTGGAAGAATACCATACCCAGCACAGGGACGTGAAATTCTATGCTGAAAAGATGATGCTCACACCTAAATATCTGGCCGCGGTCATCAACAAGGCCTGCGGGAAGAGCGCCTTGCAAATCATCATTGAACACGTGCTGATGGAAGCCCGTTTCCATCTAAAGTACACGGATCTTCCCGTCAAAGAGATAGCTTACAGGCTGAATTTCAAGAATCAGATGGATTTCTACAGTTTCTTCAAAAGGCACTATGGCTGCTCCCCTGCCGAGTTCAGGTCCAAGAGCAGGACAAATGCCTAGTCTATTCGCGTGATATGTGCCCCAAGGGCATTGAGGCGGCCTTCGATATTCTCATAACCGCGGTCAATCTGCTGAATATTGTCTATTGTAGAAGTACCTTTTGCGCTCATGGCGGCAAGCAGCATGGCAATTCCAGCCCTGATGTCAGGAGAGAGCATCTTGCCTGCACGTAGACGCAGGCGATGGTCATGACCTATCACAACGGCACGGTGGGGATCGCAGAGAATTATCTGTGCGCCCATATCTATGAGGTGGTCCACAAAGAAAAGGCGGCTTTCGAACATTTTCTGATGAATGAGCACGCTGCCCTTGCACTGGGTGGCAACTACCAGAATCACAGACAGGAGGTCTGGCGTGAGTCCGGGCCATGGAGCATCAGCGATAGTCATTATTGACCCGTCCAGGAAGGACTCTATTTCATAGCTTTCCTGAGCAGGTACGAATATGTCATCACCACGCTGCTCTATGCGAACGCCCAAACGGCGGAATATCTCAGGTATGATACCCAACTCCTTGTAGGCCACGTCTTTAATCGTTATTTCACTCTGGGTGATAGCCGCCATGCCTATGAACGAGCCCACCTCAATCATGTCCGGAAGCAGGCGGTGAGAGGCACTGCCCAGAGTCTCAACTCCCTCTATGATCAGAAGGTTGGAACCAATGCCTGAAATCTTTGCACCCATATTCACGAGAAGTCTGCACAACTGCTGGACATATGGCTCGCAGGCCGCATTGTAAATGGTTGTAGTGCCTTTTGCCAGGGTTGCAGCCATCACTATATTGGCTGTTCCTGTCACGGAAGCCTCATCGAGCAGCATGTATACGCCTCTGAGTCCGCTTTCCGGGGCAGTGAGCCTGAAAGCTTTCTTCTCGGCGTCATATTCGTAAGATGCACCCAGATTCATCAAGCCCATTATGTGGGTGTCAACCCTGCGCCTTCCTATCTTGTCGCCGCCCGGCTTGGCAAGGAAGACTTCCCCGAAACGGGCAAGCAGGGGGCCCACAACCATCATGGAGCCGCGCAATGATGCGCATTTCTTGATGAATTCTTTGGTATGTACGTAATTTATGTCTATCTCATCTGCCTTGAAGGAGAACTTGCCCTTTGCAAGGTGCTTTACCTTGACTCCCATGCCCTCAAGCAGGGAAATGAGGTTCATGACGTCCAGGATTTCAGGCACGTTGTCTATGGCCACCTCCCCGGGAGTCAGAAGTATGGCGCTTATGACTTGCAAAGCTTCGTTTTTGGCACCCTGTGGAGTGATGGAGCCTGAGAGTTTATGTCCTCCTTCAATTACAAATGAGCTCATGTCTTTAATATTGTATTGGTATTAAACCAGGTCGTGGATAAGGGTTTCGCGGTCTCCTGCAAGATAGTCGATTACAGGTATCTCTATCATAGTGTAGCAACCGGGACGCTGGCGCATGGAAGCACGGGCTGAGGCAACAAGCACCTGGGCAGTGAGGGCCGGGTTGTTGATTGTCATCTTGAATTCGAAGAGCTGGTTGTGGGTCTGGCCCGACACTCCCTTGCGTATGAGATCCACTCCGTGTCCCACATCGTTAAGCTCATTGACGTCAGCAACCTGGATGACATGGGTTTCGTCATTTACAAAATACGCATCGGCCTTAACGGCTGCCTCGACAGTCTTGAAGTCAGCTCCTTCCTCAAGCTGAACGTATACCATGCGGCGGTGTATGCCCGTACCGACAGGAATGGTCATGCTGAGGGCATCGACTACGCCGGGTATGGCGCGTACGGCAACGCTGTGGCCCATTGAACGGCCTGGTCCGAAGTTGGTGTAGGTAATGCCTTTTGGAGCGATGGCCTGGAGCAGGGCACGTACAACTGAATCGCTGCCCGGATCCCAGCCTGCGGAAATCACGCTGACTGCATTGTGGGCTGCGGCAACGGGTGCAAGGGTGCTGCGCAGGTTGCATATATTGCTGTGAATATCAAAACTGTCGACTGTATTGATACCCATCTGGAGATATTTCAGAGCATTTTCTTCCACCTTACGTGAAGGGGTGCAGAGTATGGCAACGTCTACCTTGCCGAGCTCACTTATATCTGAGCATACAGGGTATGGGTATGGGACTGGTGAGGGATTGCGGCGTACTATGCCTGCAACTTCCATATCGGGTGCGGCTTCAACCGCTTCAATGGTGTATTTTCCTATATTGCCGTATCCGACAATGGCTACTTTTATTTTTTCCATGTTTAAATAATGTTTATCGTTCCAAA
>CAMFRR010000219.1 GCA_945982095.1 uncultured Bacteroidales bacterium | reverse complement strand
CAGTTCAAGGACTGCACGGTAATGGGCATGACCATAGCCGCACCGGGATTCTATGGACCTCAGGGCCGCAGCATACGCATGAAACTGGCCCTACCTAACATGGTGGAGGATTTCGAAAGCTTCAGCTGCAAAGGAGAGCGCATTACCAACTTCGAGATGGAAGGCTCAGCAATTGCAGCCATGGCACGTCACCTCGGACATGAGGCCGGCACAGTGTGCCTTGCAATAGCGCACCGCTACCACAAGGCAAGCAATCCTGACTACAAGCCTATGGTTGAAGGACTTTGCAAACTGGTACTTGACAAGCTTACGGAAGAATAGTCCATTAACGCCTGCTCAGTCTGTACACTATATTGATGAGCACGGTACCAAGCACTCCTGCAGTGACTGAGCCGAGCAGTACAGCTATTTTGCCGGCGTCACGCATTGCAGTCATGACTGCGGCATCGCTGATGTTTCCGAAGGACAGAGTGTCAACGAATATGCTCATTGTGAATCCTATGCCTCCAAGACAGGCAACTGCGAAGAACATGGGCCAATTGGCCTTGTCCGGCATGTCACCGATGCCGCATTTCACTGCTGCCCAGCTGAACAGAGTGATGCCCAGTGGTTTGCCCAGCACCAGGCCCAGGAAGATGCCAAGCCCGACAAGGCCATATTCAGGATGTCCGGCAATAGTGTCGACAAATACGTTGAAGTAAGAGAGAGAAGGCACGGTCACACCTGCATTGGCCAGTGCGAATATTGGCATTATCACGAAGTTCACCCAGCCTCCTAGGGCATGTTCCACCCTGTAGCTCAGGTCCATTGAATTCTGCGCAACATTGTGCAGCACACGCAGACAATGCTTCTGCGGACCATTCGGGAAAGGTTCGTCATCTATATCGTTGAGCGAATCCAGCTTGGCTATGTACATTGCCCTCTTGTGATAATACTGGCTCTTGGAATATCGGGCCGTAGAAGGGATGAGGAAGGCCATCACCACACCTGACATGGTGGCATGTATGCCTGAGTAATAAAAAAGTATCCACACTATTACAGCCATGAAAAGGTAAGGGAAGAGCCTTTTTTCGCCCAGGGTTCTCATCAGCATGGTCAGTGCTATCACTCCCAGCGCAACGCCCAGCAGAGAGAAATTCACGGCTCCACCATAGAAAAGGGCCACCACCAAAATGGCGATGAGGTCATCGGCTATGGCGAGGGCGGTCAGGAACACTTTGAGCGAAACAGGCACCTTGCGTCCCAGCATTGAGAGCAGGCATACGGCAAAAGCAATGTCAGTGGCAGTAGGAATGCCCCATCCGCCGGCAGCCTGTGTTCCGTGGTTTACGCCGAAATAAATGAGGGCGGGAATTATGACTCCACCCACTGCGGCTATAACCGGCAAGAGGGCTTTCTTAAGAGAGGACAGTTCTCCCGAAGATATCTCCCTTTTGATCTCCAGACCCACGGTAAAGAAGAACACCACCATCAGAATGTCGTTGATGAACTTCTCCACAGTCATGTCACGCGGGAAGAGTATGTTCACATTGCCTTCGGAATCGAAAATGTTGAGCTCTATGTTGAGTTCGAGTATCTTGTGGTACCAATGTGAAGTGGCAGGAAGGTTGGCGAGCAACATAGCGAGCACTACGCAGCCCAGCAGCAGCACTCCCTGGAACCAAGGCTGTTTGACCAGAGCCTCACTTTTGTGGTTGAACTGAACCACAGATTTGTTCCATTTATATATAGGAATAATTTTCATAGCGGTAAAATTTCAGCTTTTCAAAAATTAGTCGCGAAGATACACAAAAAAAGTGACCATAAGGCCACTTTTCGAATAAAAAAAGAATAAAAACTATTGTGCAGATGCTGCCTGTTTAGCCTGAAGCTCCTGCGCAAGGGCCTCAAGAGTGCGGTCAGCCTTTATTCCGAGAGCATTACGCAAATCCTGGGTAAGATCTTTGCTCTGTGCAGGGTCAATGTAGAGGGCAGAAGAAGAGTCGAATACATAGATGTAGCCGCCTTCTTTAGCAAGCTTGTTCAGAGTATCCTGAAGTTTCTGCATTACAGGAGCAGTGAGCTTGTTCTGTATTGCCTGAATTTCCTGCTGCATATTGGCCTGAGTCTCCTGGATACGGTTCTCCATCTCCATTATCTCTTTCTCTTTGCTTTCTTTGATGGCAGCGGTCCAAGTTGCGGCTTTCTGCTGGTAGGTCTGTACCTTTGACTGGTACTCTTCATACATAGCCTTCATAACTTCCTGGTTCTCAGTAACGATTGCATCCATCTGGCTGCGAACTTCGTCCATCTCAGGCATGAGCTGGAAGCACTCCTGTGAATTTACATGCGCAAATTTCTGTGCGAAAGCCGCTGAACAAATTATTGACAGGGCTGTAACGAGGAAAAATCTTTTCATATTGTATCTATAAATTTATTAATTTCAAATTGCTTTAGAACTGCTGTCCTATCACGAAGTGGAACTGGCTCTTTCCGTGTGTAGGGTCATCGAAGCCCCAGCCCCAGTCAACACCCAGCAAACCGATCATAGGGAGGAATACCCTCACGCCCACACCGGCTGAACGTTTGATGTTGAACGGATTGAATTCCCTGATGTCGCTCCAGCAGTTACCGCCCTCAAGGAATACGAGGGCATATATGGTACTT
>CAMFRR010000218.1 GCA_945982095.1 uncultured Bacteroidales bacterium | reverse complement strand
GAGTCCGTCTCGTGGGCTCGGAGATGTGTATAAGAGACAGGGTTTGTCATATATGGGCATGAGCTGCTTGCTTATTCCTTTGGTAATGGGATAAAGCCTGGTGCCGCTTCCGCCTGCAAGAACGATTCCTTTCATTATACTGTCAATTTTTTACAAAAATAGCAAATTTCGCCATCAAAAAGTAATATAAGCTTGGTTCTTTCACTAAAATTTCCGAAATTTCAAAAAGATATATAGTCAAACACTTAA
Source organism: uncultured Bacteroidales bacterium (assembly GCA_945982095.1). Lineage (GTDB taxonomy): Bacteria > Bacteroidota > Bacteroidia > Bacteroidales > UBA932 > Cryptobacteroides. The sequence goes on along the minus strand of CAMFRR010000218.1, from coordinate 2,401 downwards.
CTAACAATTTATATACACGATGGAAAGAACATTAGTAATCATCAAGCCGGGAGCTCTGCAGAGAGGACTGGCCGGAGAAGTGATCAGCCGCTTCGAGAAAAAAGGACTCAAAATGGTGGCCTGCAAGATGTACAGGATGACAAAAGAAAAATGCGCCGAGCACTATGCCCACCTTCTCCAGCGTCCATTCTATCCTTGGCTGGAGAGAGCAATGATGGCTGCTCCTGTCATTCTCACCTGCTGGGAAGGCAAAGATGCAGTTGAAGTGGTACGCGCAATGACTGGAGCCACAAACGGACGCAAGGCAGTGCCGGGCACCATACGTGGAGACTACTCTATGAGCGGACAGGAAAACATCATCCACACCTCCGACTCTCTTGAGAATGCAGCAATAGAGCTCAAACGTTTCTTTAACGAGGAAGACTACTTCCCATACGACACTCCGCTTGTCGACTTCCTCTATGCTCCTGACGAGAAAGAGTGATATTTCGTTCTGCAGGCTGGGAACCGGAACACATTGAATACAAACAGTCACCAGCCCGATCGGAATGACATAAAAAGGGGCCTTCCGTAAGAAAAGCTATTTGGCGTCTTCGGAAGGCTCTACGTGTATGCTTATCTGGGTTTCAGGCCCATATGCCTTGCGCAGAGCGGACTCTGCAGCCTCAGTTATGGCATGTGCCTCAGATACGGACATCTGAGGATCCACCACAAGATGGCATTCTATGCTTATGCCGGGACCGATTTTCCTCGTCTTCAAGGCATGGATACTGCGCACCCCCTCCACGGCCGAAAGTATGGATATGATATTCTTCTGCATATCCTCAGGCAAGGAAGCCTCAGTGAGCTCCCCAAGCGCAGGCATAGCCATCTTGACTGCCACGTAGAAAATGAATATGCTTATGCCGCAGCAAACCAGAGGATCCAATATAGCCCACTTTCCCCCGAAGAAAACAGCCATACCTATGCCCAGGGCAGAAGCGATGGAAGAAAGGGCATCAGTCCTATGGTGCCATGCGTTGGAAATCATGGCGGGACTGTTAAGCCTCTTGCCTACTGCTGCCGTCCATTGATAAAGTATTTCCTTGACTACTATGGAAATGAGAGCAGCCCACAAAGCTATTTTGCCCGGACTCTGTATAGGCTCTCCTTCTATCACAGCCTTTATGTTTTCAACTCCGCCGCCAAGAAGCTTGGCTCCGGCCACTATGAGCAGCAAGGATATGATGGCCGTTGCCAGAGTCTCGAACTTGCCGTGCCCATAATCATGGCCCTTATCCACTCCTTTGGACGCGACTTTTACCATTATCAAAAGCACAAAATCGCTCACAAGATCTGAGAGCGAATGAACGGCATCTGCCAGCATGGCGCCACTATGTCCAATGAAACCGGCAATCAGTTTTCCCACCGAAAGGAACAGATTGGCTATAGCTCCCCATATGGTGACACATTGTATGGTCTTTTCCCTGTTTTTCGTAATATCCATAAAAATTATTTGACAATCAACCAGTTGGTCTGTTCATTCACATTCATGTATGTCCAGAACGACAAAGGTACGCATATGTTATGCCATTTGCAATAGCCATAGCCACAATGTCCCATATCAAGATTCAGGGCATTGGTATAGTTTTGGGACAACTTCAGGGCAAACTCGTTGAGGGTCATAGGAAAATGTGACTGGACCAGAAAGGCCTCGCCGGCAGAATTTTTGGCAATTGCCCTGCGGACCTTATATCTCTTGTCCCTGAAATGCTTTGGTTCCGAATCCAAGACCAGGGTATGCTGCTGGAAGCCCTCGCCTGAGTGCCAACGGTAATCGGCATAGAATATATTGTTCTTGATTGAGGCTCTGCCATAGTCTGTCCTCAGATCGCCATAAGCCTTGCCGTCTTTGAGGTATTGTCCCAGAATCTTGCCGTTGGGAGTGGAATATGCGGCAGGCACACACATCTTCACCGAGTCCTTGACAGGCCTTTGGTCCGTCCAATGCAATTCTCCCTCAGGGAGTCGGAAGCTATAGAGCGACTGCCTAAAAGCGAATATGAGAAAAAGCAGGCCGACTATGTCGGCCAGCACGAGCAGGAGGCCCGAGAATTTCTTGAGTCCCCCGTTTTTCTTGTATTTCCGTCCCATCAGCACCAGGCCCCACAGAAGCACAGAGAGGAAGAGAATTTCAACAAGAATCCTTATAAACATAAGCAAGGTTATTTTGCTAAAGCATCTTTGAACAAGAAAGAAGCCTGCCACAGGACTATGCCTACAGATACAGACACATTAAGGGAATGCTTGGTCCCGAACTGGGGTATCTCAAGGCTGAAGTCTGAGGCATCCACCACCTCCTGCTGCACTCCAGCCCTGTCTCTTATACACATCTCCGAGCCCACGAGACGGACTCCTATCT
>CAMFRR010000217.1 GCA_945982095.1 uncultured Bacteroidales bacterium | reverse complement strand
AGATCCAAAGGATGTGTGCCGCTCACTTCATATATCACAGAAGCGAAATATTTAGGGGTCAAGCCTGCTTTCGCAGCATAATATGCAATATCTTTATGCTCACGGTACTCTTCGGAAAGATTTGTCAGGAAGTCCCTGTATATCTGTTCCTTAGTGGAAATCTTGGTCTTGCTTTCCGCTTTCCATTTCTCGAACGAGACAGCAGCTACTCCAGCCAGAAGCTGTATGTAGGCTTTCACCAGATCCGCCTTGACGTCCTGCTCTTCAGCCATAAGTTGTTCCTTCATCATCTTATAGATATTGATGCATTGCTTGGCCTCCGTATCATTCAAATTGATGGATACGGGAGAAGTGAAGTTGGACATGGCATAAAGCGAATTATGGAAGCTGGCCGGAGGTGCATAATCTATGTCAGGCATGATGAGAGCTATGAGCTTGCTGTCATCGCCTATAACAAGCTTCTCGGCCTTGGTTCCCGAAGGTATTATGCACAAGCCATTGGTACTCAAAGAAAAATCCTTGAGATTGCATTGAATCTGTATATGACCACGTATACAGAATATTACGGCCGTAAAGTTGATTTTGACAGGAAGATGCTTAAGAAAGGCCTTTATATCATCTGTATATGTCTCTGACAAAGGTGTGTCCACATTGTCATACATGAGCAATTTGTCGGCATATGTAACCATGCCTGACACCTTTGGCATCATTTTAAATAGCAAGCGTGTAAAAAGAGCCATGGAAATATTTTATTGTTGTGAACTTTCTATGAATTCCGCAAAAATACGGGCTGCGCTTTCAACCTTGGCCACACAAGGGCGCTTTTTATAATATTCTGCGTTACGTTCAGAGGGTATGTGGCTTCCGTCTGTCTTTGCTCCTGCAAGTGCCAGCAACTCAGCGCATATCACTGAAGAGTTTTCAGCCTTGAAGCGATCAAGCAAAGAACGTACCGATTTGTAGCATTCTGTCTTGCCCTTGCGGTCATCCCCTTCCGTCTGTCCCTCAGCGAGCCCTGCAAGCAAAACCATACCCGAGACAGCCCCACACATCATGCGAAGTCTGCCCACACCTCCGCCAAAACCTGCAGATACCCTGAGAGCCATCTCAGTGTCAAGACCATAGAGATCAGCAAATGCAGCGGTTACTGCCTGGCTGCAATTATATCCCTGCATGAACAGTTCGACAGCCTTATCAACTCTTTTTTCCAAATCCTCCCTCATTTCCTATTCCTCCATCATTATCTTCAATATCACATCATCAGTAATGCTCATACCATCGCATCCCAAAGTACCCACGTGGCTGATGGTAGATTCAATGTTCTCCCCCACTATACCCTCGCCGTATCTGAAACAGCGGCCCTTGCGGGCTGCGAAATACGAATCCACTGCGGCCGCAATGCCCGTTGCAATCTTGGTGGCACAGGAGCTCTTTGCCCCATCGCAAATCACACCCGAAACGGTGGCAAGGGTATTCTCCACAGCCATTTTCACTTTGTCGGTATCCATTCCATCCAGGTAGGCCAAAGCCCCGCTGACACCGGCACTGGCCGCCATAGCACCACAATAGGCGGACAAGCGTCCTATCACTTCCTTGATGTGTATGGTGATGAGATGGGACACGAACAGGCCGCGCAGGAGTTTATCGTGACCATAAGACTTCATCTGACAAAATTTTATGACAGGCAGGCTGCAGGTCATGCCCTGATTGCCGCTTCCGCTTGTAGTCATCACGGGAAGAGGACAGCCGTTCATCCTGGCATCACTCCCGGCTGCAGCAAAACAGGTTAGATTATTCTTTATATCGTTGCCATAGTCACCGCACTCAATTCCCTCAAGAATAGTCTTGCCTATGGCTATTCCATATTCTTTGTTCAAACCCTCCTGAGCAATGGCACTGTTATAAGCTATGACCTTCTCGAAAATAGGACTGATTGCAGCTGTGTCAACCATGTCTGCCTCTTTACATATGAGGTCAATGGTAAGGAAGGAACGGTCGGTATAGCTTTCCTTGACATCGACAGACTTCTCGCTGCAACGCTTTTCGCTGTCGCTGAGCAAGCTCTTGCCATTCAGTTCCAGACAGGTGACATTGGTATGGAAGTCTCTGATTTCCACGCTCACCTTGTCCGATGTTCCCTTGTCTGAATCAGCATCCAGCCACGCATCTATACGTATATAAAGCTTTGGTACTTCCTTTTCCAAGGCCACCTTTATGCGCCCCTCGGAGACATAGCGGCTCACTTCATCCAGACGGCTTTCGTCCACTTCAGAAATGACCATAAGCTTACGCTTGCTGTCACCCAGAATTGCACCCAGGGCAACGGCATACTCAATACCTACCTTTCCGCAAGAGTTGGGAATATGAACGCTCTTTACATTCTTGATCATATTGCCTGAAAGGCGCACGCACATCTTCCCGGCGATGCGTCCATCTAAGGCCCTTGTCACGAGACTTGCTGCATATGCCAAGGCAATAGGCTCTGTACATCCCTCAGCTGGCACTATCTCCTCTTTCAGTATCTGTAAAATTTTATCTATCATAAGTAAAACTTAGAATGTCAGACAGGTGCAAATTTAAAGAGAATTATTAACTTTGCCAATACTTTCAAAACGAAGTTTTATAAAAGCATATGAGCATAAAGAATAATGT
>CAMFRR010000216.1 GCA_945982095.1 uncultured Bacteroidales bacterium | reverse complement strand
CACAGGACGTCATCACCAGATACGCTGCCAGCTTGCCGGTCTTGGCTGTCCGATAAAGGGTGATTTGAAATATGGAGCTCCGCGTTCAAACCCTGACGGAGGAATATGCCTGATGGCCCGCTGTATCAGTTTTGAGCATCCTGTGCGTCACGAGGAGATAAAAATAACGGCCCCTGTCCCTCAAGACTGGAGCCGAATGTTGGAAGGTTCAATCTGTATTTCTACAACAAATGTTTAGTAAGCCCGAAAAGTTTGTAGGGCATATATTTGAAAGGCAGGTCAATCCAGCGCGACGACACCACAATGCTGCGCTCATGCGAGAAAGCGTCGAAACTGCGTTTACCATGATAATTGCCCATGCCTGAGTTTCCAACTCCGCCGAAGGGAATATGGGAATTGACTATGTGCATTATGGTGTCATTGATGCATCCTCCGCCTGAAGAAGTATGGCCAATGATTTTCCATCCTCTTTTTTCGTTGCCGAAATAATAGAAGGCCAGAGGTTTTTCACGTGAATTGATATATTTCTCCACCTGAGCCTCGAAATTATCCCCCTTTATTTCTATCACGGGCAGTATAGGGCCGAAAATCTCTTCTTCAAGTACCTTCGCTCCTTTGGTAATATCGCCCAAAAGTGTTGGCTCAATGTAGCGTTCACTTGGGTCATTGTGGCCTCCGCACAGAATCTTTCCTTCTGAGAGATAGGAACTTACGCGCTGGAATGCCTTGTCGGACACCATCCTCACATAATGCTCATCCTTCTGCACATCTTCGCCGTGCAGTTTGTGTATCTGACGCTCGAAAGCCTCTACGAAAGCCTCTTTTACAGATGATGCGATAAGTAAATAGTCAGGGGCTATGCAGGTTTGTCCACAGTTCAGGGTCTTGCCCCAGGCTATGCGTCGGGCGGCAAGCTCTATGTCGGCATCTGCCGCCACTATGCAAGGGCTTTTGCCTCCAAGCTCCAAAACCACAGGGGTAAGGTGCTTGGCGGCGGCTTCCATTACGTCGTGCGCCAAAGCAGGACTTCCGGTGAAGAATATCATGTCCCAACGGCAGTTGAAGAGCTTCTTGTTTACATTCCTATTGCCTTGAACTACAGCAATATATGCTGGGTCGAAGCACTCTGTTATCATATCTTCTATTACCTTGGAAACGTGAGGCACGTATGGAGAAGGTTTCAGAACGGCAGTACAGCCGGCTGCCATGGCTCCGACCAGGGGATTGAGCAGCAACTGTACAGGATAATTCCAAGGAGACACTATGAGGGCATTGCCCAGCGGCTCTTTCACAATGTAGCTGCGTGCAGGCATGCAGGCGATGGAAGTGAGGCATTTTTTGCGTGAAACCCAACGCCTTATGTGCTTAATGGCATCCTTTATCTCGGCCTTGACCAGAGATATTTCAGTGAGATAGGCCTCTTTATATGATTTGTGGAGGTCTGTCTTCAGGGCATCGGCCAGGGGTTGTTCCCATTTGTCCATGGCAGCCAGCAGGGTTTTAAGCTGAGCCTTGCGCCATTTCACATCAAGTGTGGCGTGGCTTGCGAAAAAGGCTTTCTGTGAGGCCGCTATTTTGTCGATAACAGTGTCAGGAGTGTTGTTCAGTTCCATTATTTCTTTCTTCCTGTAAAGTGGTCCATAGTGTGGTATATACCGAAGACCTGTCCGAAGAACCAATCAAAGAAGCGTGTAGGAAGTACGCCTTGCCAGAAGCGTATGAAGTGGAATGGGAAAGGTATGCCTTTGAAGTCCACATCCTTCTCTATAGCCTTCAGAATCTTCTTCGAGGTCTTGATTGGGTCCAATATAGGGAAAATTTTGGATTGTACACCATCAAACATGCCTGTATTTATATAATATGGGGCTACGGTGGTGATTCTCACTTTGGATTTAATCTCCTTAAGCTCTATGCGTACTGAATCCGACCATCCTATCACTGCCCATTTGCTGGCGGCATATGCAGCCATGCGAGGGTTGGAAATCATACCGGCTGCCGAGGCTATGTTGCATATGTGACCGCTGTTGCGGGCTATCATGTCGGGCAGAATGGCGAGGGCAACCTGCATAGGGGCTATGCTGTTGATGCGCATGGTGCGCTCCACTTCCTGGGCTGAATTTTCAGCAAAAATCTTGTTTGAAGTGACAATGCCTGCACAGTTTATCAGTATGTCAATCTTTCCTACGGCTTTGACGCTTGCGGCATAGGACTTATTCACACTCTCTACGTCGCCCACATCTGTGCGGAATCCGTATATGCCTGTCTTTCCGTCTGCCAATGCCTTGAATTCACCTGTAACAATTTCTATTGCCTTGTCGTTTATATCCCATATGATAATATTTGCGGCGCCTTTTTCCATTGCCTGAAGTCCCATGAGTCTTCCGATTCCGGATGCGCCTCCTGTAATGAGCAAGTTGCTTCCTTTGATTTCCATAGTAATATATACCTTTATATCCGGGCGCAAAGTTAGCGTCATTCAGCTTCAAGATAAAGAGCCAAATTCCCTATTTTTTGGGATAATGGTCATATTTTGCTAACTTTGAAATGTGAATTTTGCATAAGACATGACCTTTGACGCTTTTTGTGGCCTTAATGGCCTGAACTCCGAAGAGACCTTGCACGTACTTGAACACGCGGAATTCCCGGCAGAGGAGCTGTCTCTTATACACATCTCCGAGCCCACGAGACGGACTCCT
>CAMFRR010000215.1 GCA_945982095.1 uncultured Bacteroidales bacterium | reverse complement strand
CCTGAAGGCAATGGCAAGGTTCGTGGCTTTCTCGAAAGGGGGCCTGTAGCGGATTTTCTTGTTGCTGAGGTCGCCGCCTATGATGTAGCCTCTTACCCATACGTCTTTCCGGCCCGCCGCTTTGCGGGCAAGCGGAATATTCAGGGCTTTGTCCAGGATTTGTTCCAGGCTTTCTTCGGGCTCTTCGTTTTTATGGTTTACGTTGTCAAGCAGTCCGCATGCAGCCGCCGAGATGATGCAGGAAGCGAGTGTCAAGGCTGCCACCAGGGCTTGTAAAGGCTTTTTTGTCCGTATTGTTTTCATTTTGGTCAGTGTTTTGGTGCTGCGAAATTATTTCATAGGCGCGTATGCTTCAATACTTTGAAAAAGATTTTGTGATTTCTAAGGGAAATTTGTGTTTTTTCGGATTTTAGTCGTATATTTGCGGCTCAATTGAATTTTTAACGTTAAAAACATTAGAGAAATGAAAAAGTCTACTCATCCCGAAACCTACCGTCTTGTAGCTTTCAAGGATATGTCAAATGACACAGTTTTCATCACCCGCTCTTGCACTCCTTCAAAGGAGACTATCGTAATCGAGGGTGTTGAGTATCCTTTGATCAAAGTCGAGATTTCAAACACATCTCACCCATTCTATACAGGTAAGATGAAACTTGTCGATACCGCCGGTCGTGTTGATAAATTCTACCAGCGTTACGCCAACAAGAAGAAATAACAAGCAGCCCGACCGTATCAACATGGTCGGGTTTCTTTTTTTTAACAATATCCAAACTATGAAACTTGCAGAGAGAATCAACAGAATGGCCACCTCGTCAACATTCGTGATGGCGGCAAAGGCCCAGGAGCTCAAGGCTCAGGGTATAGATGTCATTTCCCTTTCTTTGGGAGAGCCTGATTTCTGCACCCCTGAACACATAAAAAGAGCTGCAGTAGAGGCAATTGACAATAATTTCACTTATTATGCCCCAGTTCCGGGCTATATGGATTTGCGTAAAGCCGTAGCAGCAAAACTAAAACGTGAAAACGGGCTCGAGTATAATCCAACAGACATATTGGTGTCTACAGGCGGCAAGCAAGCTCTCTGCAATGTAATACTCTCCATCCTGGATAAGGACGATGAGTGCATATTGCCTACTCCATGCTGGGTGAGCTATTCGGAGATGGTGAAACTGGCTGAGGCTGAGCCTGTTTTCGTGCCTTGTGGCATAGAGGACGGCTTTAAGCTGACCGCCGCCAAACTGCGTGCAGCCATTACCCCTGACACACGTGCCATATTGCTCTGTTCTCCTTCGAATCCATCTGGCAGCGTTTACAGCCGTGAGGAACTTGCCGCTCTGGTTGCAGTCCTGGAAGAGTATCCGCAGATTATGATAATCTCTGATGAGATATATGAGCATATAAATTATGTCGGGACACACAACAGCATAGCCCAGTTCCCTTCAGTAAAGGACAGGGTTGTGATTGTGAACGGTGTGAGCAAGGCTTATGCTATGACGGGATGGCGTATTGGCTGGGCTGCAGCTGCTCCTTGGGTTATAAAGGCAGCTCAGAAACTTCAGGGCCAGTACACCAGCTGTACCTGTACCATAGCTATGAAGGCGGCTCAGGCAGCCTATGAGGGCCCTCAGGATTGCGTCGCTGAGATGCTCGAAGCTTTCCGCCGTCGCCGTGATCTGGTTGTAAGACTTGCTTCGAAAGTTCCTGGCTTTGAAATCTGTGTGCCTGACGGTGCTTTTTATCTCTTCCCTAAGTGTGACAGTCTGTATGGCAGAAAGTATATGGCTAATGACGGTACTGAGAAAATAATTGGCGGTTCTGACGACCTGGCCATGTATCTGCTTGAGTATGCTCATGTCGCCTCTGTGGGTGGTGATGCCTTCATGGCTCCTGAGTGCATACGTTTTTCTTATGCGGCGTCGGATGAGGCTTTGACTGAGGCCTTTGCTCGAATTAAGGCAGCAGTAATGAAATTGTATTAGGAGAACCTGGTCCTTAGTCTATGGCATAGAAAGCCCCAGGACCATTATATAAGAAAAAGGTGACTGAAAGCCGCAAGGACTGACAGTCACCTTTTTTGTTTGAGCTATATGCGCTCTTGCTGCTAAGCTTATTCAGCTTTGCCGTTAGAGCCGAGCACGTTGATAATCTTGTGCATGTAGAGCTTCTTCATCTCGTCACGTGCAGGACCGCAGTATTTGCGTGGGTCGAACTCACCTGGTTTCTCAGTGAATACCTTGCGGATAGCAGCAGTCATTGCAAGACGGCTGTCAGAGTCGATGTTGATTTTGCAAACTGCAGATTTGGAAGCCTCACGAAGCTGCTCCTCAGGGATACCTACTGCATCAGGAAGTTTGCCGCCCATTGAGTTGATCATGTCAACATACTCCTGTGGAACTGAAGAAGAACCGTGGAGAACGATAGGGAAACCAGGAAGCTTCTTCTCGATAGCGTGGAGAACGTCGAATGCGAGTGGAGGAGGAACGAGTTTGCCTGTCTTAGGGTCTATAGTGCACTGCTCGCGGGTGAATTTGTAAGCACCGTGTGAAGTACCTATTGAGATTGCGAGTGAATCACAGCCTGTGCGGGTTGCGAAATCAACAACCTCTTCTGGTTTTGTATAGTGTGAAACTGCAGATGAAACCTCATCCTCTACACCGGCCAGAACGCCGAGCTCAGCCTCAACTGTTACGTCTGTCT
>CAMFRR010000214.1 GCA_945982095.1 uncultured Bacteroidales bacterium | reverse complement strand
GCGTCAGATGTGTATAAGAGACAGATCATTGCCCTTATGATAGAAATGTACCACAGCGGTACCTGCAGCATGATTGCCCTCAGCGGAGCCAATCTCACCCCTGATTGCGGCGAAGGTTTCGAAGAGTTCAAGAAATGGATAATGGAGAATTACAATCCCATCACTGCTATGATGCTCAATGAGCCTGACATCAAGCCTGAGGAGCTCTCGGCCATCAGCTGCCCTGCCCTTGTGACCTGCGGAACTGAGGAAATGATAAGCGTAGAGCACACAAAGCTAATAGCCGACAGCATACCGAACTCAGAGCTCGTCATCTTCGAGGGCGAGGACCACGGAAGCTATATCAAACGCAGTCCCAAGATGGGCCGCCTTTTGCTAAAGTGGCTCAAAAGTCATAATTATTGATTTTTTCATTATCTTTGCATTTTTAGTATTTTTATATGTTTGAAAATCTGCAAGAAAAACTGGAGCGTTCCTTCAAGATACTCAAAGGCGAAGGAAAGATTACCGAAATAAATGTAGCCGAAACCCTCAAAGAAATACGCAGGTCTCTGCTTGATGCCGATGTTTCCTACAAGGTGGCCAAGAACTTCTGCGACAATGTAAAGGCTAAGGCAATGGGTGCCAATGTGCTGACTGCAGTTCAGCCTGGCCAGATGATGGTAAAGATTGTGCACGACGAACTGGCCGCCCTGATGGGAAGCGAATCGTCCGAGCTGAATCTCAGCTCTACTCCTACCATAATACTCGTTGCCGGTCTGAACGGTTCCGGTAAGACCACGCTCTCAGGCAAGCTTGCCAATTATATCAAGAGCAAGAAGGGAGCCAAGGTGCTTCTTGCAGCCTGTGACACCTTCCGTCCTGCCGCAATTGACCAGTTGAAGGTGCTCGCCGATGGAATTGGAGTGCCGGTGTACAGCCAGGAGGGTGAGAAAGATCCTGTGAAGGTGGCTCAGGGGGCCATAGCCAAGGCCAAGGCCGAGGGATTCAAGGTCGTGATTATAGATACGGCCGGCCGTCTCAGCGTGGATGAGGAGCTGATGCAGGAAATAGAGAGCCTGAGCAGGGCCGTGAAGCCGCACGAAACCCTCTTCGTGGCCGATGCCATGACAGGCCAGGATGCAGTGAACACGGCAAGCGTATTCAACGCCCGTCTCGACATTACAGGCGTAGTTCTCACCAAGATGGATGGCGACACCCGTGGCGGTGCGGCTCTGAGCATCAAGGCCATGACAGGCAAACCTGTCAAGTTCGTAAGCGCAGGCGAGAAGATGGACGCCCTGGATGTGTTCCACCCTGCCCGTATGGCGGACAGGATTCTGGGCATGGGTGATGTGGTGTCTCTCGTGGAAAAGGCTCAGGAGCAGTTCGACGAGAAAGAGGCCCGTGAGCTCAAGAAAAAGATAGCCAAGGACAAGTTCACCCTCTGGGACTTCTACAACCAGATACAGCAGGTGCGCAAGATGGGCGACATCAAGGACTTGGCCGGTATGCTCCCTGGAGTCGGCAAGGCCATCAAAGATGTAGATATAGACAATGACAAGGCTTTCAAATACACCGAGGCCATAATACTTTCCATGACTCCTTACGAGCGCGAAAATCCTCACGCCATAAACGGCAGCCGCAAAAAACGCATTGCAGACGGCTCAGGCACTTCCATTCAACAGGTGAACCAGCTGCTCAAACAGTTCGAGGCCGGCCAGAAGATGATGAAGATGGCTATGGGCATAGGCGGAGCCAGGGGCATGATGCAGCAAATGAGGAATATGCGCCGCAAATAGCGGGTATAGCTCCTGTACGGCATTTGGCCCAGGCATACCTTATAATAATACGGTAATACCTTATAATAATAAAGACTTGATTATTAACCTGAACTTATAGATATATGAACCTTCTTGCCACCGTCCTGGCCGCAGGGCTGGGAGCCTTGATACTCGAGGCTGTAATCTGGGGCTTCGCCGCCCTGGTTACTCCTTGCGTATTCCCTATGGTCCCTATGACCGTATCTTTCTTCATGAAGGGTAGCGCAAACAAAAAACAGGGCCGATTCAAGGCCTCTATGTATGGACTTTTCATAATCCTGCTCTACACCCTTCCCATAGCCGCCATAATTCTCATTACCCGTTTCGCGGGAGGCGAGGCTGTTACGGCGGACATATTCAACTGGCTATCAACACATTGGCTTCCGAATATCATATTCTTCATTGTATTCATGATATTCGCGGCCTCGTTCCTTGGCGCTTTTGAAATTGAACTTCCCCAGTCCCTGACCAACAAATCAGATGCGAACGCGGACAAGGGCGGTCTCGCAGGAGTCTTCTTCATGGCCCTGACCCTCGTACTCGTGAGCTTCAGCTGCACAGGCCCAATCGTGAGCACAGTGCTCATCAAGTCCATTCAGGGCGAATTCTGGGCCCCTATCATCACAATGTTCTTCTTCTCGGCGGCCTTCGCATTGCCATTCTCAGTTCTGGCGATGTTCCCTTCGCTGCTCAAGAAGATGCCGAAGAGCGGCGGATGGATGGGCAGCGTGAAGGTGGTGCTCGGCCTGGTGGAAATAGCTCTCGGCTTCAAATTCCTCAGCGTGGCCGACCAGACCTACCACTGGAACATACTCAGCCGCGACATTTATCTTACAATATGGATTATTGTATTCGGCGTGATGCTGCTTTACGGCCTGGGACTCATAGGATTCCCCCACTC
>CAMFRR010000213.1 GCA_945982095.1 uncultured Bacteroidales bacterium | reverse complement strand
TCTCAACATGCTGATTGACGGAACCAAGATTCCTGCTGTTTATGGTGCTGATGCCCCTAAGGTCAATTCGGCCAACCTCACAACCAGAGGTTATGAGCTTGCCCTGTCTTGGAGAGATGAGTTCAAGCTTGCAGGCAAACCTTTCGGTTACAACGTCAAGGCTACAGTCAGCGACTACCGTTCATATGTGACAAAATATGACAACAACCCTAACAAACTCTTGAGCACCTACTACGAAGGCCAGCGCATAGGCGACATCTGGGGCTTCGAGGTTGATGGCTTGTTCAAGAGTGATGAAGAGGCCAAGGAGTACAATGCAAACGTCTGCGACATAGAGTCTTATATTACAGGACGTCTCACAGGCGGCGTTCTTGCAGGTGACCTCAAGTTCGTTGACCAGAATGGCGACCAGAAGCTCAGCATAGGTTCCAACACCCTTGAAGAGCATGGCGACCTTGTAAATCTCGGCAACTCTCTTGCCAGCCTCCAATACGGTTTCACTCTGGGCTTCGACTGGATGGGCTTCGATGCAAGCGTATTCTTCCAGGGCACAGGTAACCACTATTGGTATCCTGGTGGCAACATCACCTCTTTCTGGGGACCTTATGCATATTCATATACCACATTCATGCCGCGTGATTTCTACACCACCATGTGCTGGAGCGAGGACAATCCTGATGCATACTTCCCACGTCCACGTTCCTATTCTTCTACAGGCGGCGAGCTTTCGAAGACCAACAGCATGTACCTGCAGAATCTGCGCTACCTCCGTCTGAAGAACGTTACTGTGGGTTATACCATTCCTCAGAAACTCACCCGTAAGGCTGCCATTGACAAGATACGCATCTACTTCACAGGAGAGAACCTCTGCTATTGGTCTCCTTTGACCAAAGCCACCAAATATGTCGATCCGGAGGCAGCATTCCTCAGGAACAAAGATGATAAGGGCAGCGCACGTAACCAGATGTACTATCCTTGGCAGAAGACCTTTATGTTTGGCATTGATATCACATTCTAAGTTCAGGAGTATACAGTATGAAAAAATATTTAATAATAACAGTTTCCCTGCTCGTCGGCGCCACTGCCTGCAATCTGCTTGACACTGCGCCCGAATCTACCCAGAGCAAGGACAACTTCTTCAGGAATGAGACTGAATTGAGGCTCTTCTCTGATGCTTTCTATGACCAGTTCGATGACAGGTCAAGCTTCTATGAGTACCAGGATGACCATACCATACAGCTCAACCTGTCCAAAGAACTGCGAGGTGGCAATACACGTGAAGTGCCTGCTACCGGTGGCGGCTGGAGTTTCACCATGCTGCGCCGTATCAACAACCTGCTCGAGAATATCGACAAATGTGAGGACGAAGGCGTGCGTGCAGAATATACAGCCCTTGCAAAGTTCTTCCGCGCATATTTCTATTTCGAGAAAGTGAAGCGTTTCGGTGATGTTCCATACATCGACAAGGTGCTCAGCGATACTGATCCCGAACTCCAGGCTCCACGTGACTCACGTGAGTATGTGATACACAAGGTGCTTGAAGACTTGGACGCTGCTCTTGAAGGCCTTCCTGCCAAAAAGACCGTATACCGTGTCAGCCGCTACACCGCACTGGCATTTAAGGCAAACATGTGTCTGTACGAGGGAACATATCGCAAATATCATCCACAGAACACTTCCAGCAACCAGCCTTGGAGCAGCGAATATGAGACTTCAGAGCAACTGCTTACCATGGCCTACAAGGCAGCGGAGGAATTGATGGGATCAGGCGTTTACCACCTTGCAAAAGATTATCGTACTCTCTTCGCCCAGATTGATGCTGACCAGGATGAGATGATACTTGCCCTCAAGTTCGAACAGAGCCTTAGCCGCAAGAACAATACTTTCGCCTATGCCACCATGCCTACACAGGGCTGCCCTGGCCTTACCAAGAAGTTTGTGGACAGCTTCCTTATGAAGGACGGTTCACGTTTCACAGACAAGCAAGGATGGGAAACAATGCAGTTCATCGAAGAGGTTGCCGACAGGGATCCGCGTCTGGGCATGATTACCCGTCTTCCGGGCTACACCTACATAGGCAAACCTGATGAGGTGCTTGCGCCTGACTACGGCAGCTCAGTTACAGGTTTCCAGATTGCCAAGTTCGTAATGGATGCTACACTTCCGGGTGTAAACCGCGTGGACATGTCTTACAACGACCTTCCTTTCTACCGCATTGCTGAGATGTATCTGATTTACGCTGAGGCAAAGGCTGAGCTCGGTATTCTTGAGCAGAAAGATCTTGACATTTCAGTCAACCTGCTGCGCAAACGTGTAGGCATGCCGGATATGTCAATGGCTGATGCAAATGCAAATCCTGACCCATACCTTACAAGCAGCGATTACGGATACAGTAATCCTGTTCTGCTCTCAAATGCCAATCTGGGTGTCATTCTTGAAATCCGTAGGGAAAGGGCTGTTGAGATGGCTCTTGAAGGACGCCGCTGGGATGATCTCATGCGTTGGAAAGAAGGCAAGTGCATAGAACAGGCTATGTATGGCCCATATTTCCCTGGAAGCGGCAAATATGATCTTACAGGAGACGGTGCAGCAGATCTCGTTCTGTATACAGGAGACAAGCCTAAGGACAAAGTTCAGGTTCTCGAAATCGGCACCAAGTCAGGCTGTCTCTTATACACATCTGACGCTGCCGACGACTCCTTACGTGTA
>CAMFRR010000212.1 GCA_945982095.1 uncultured Bacteroidales bacterium | reverse complement strand
GCGGAGCCCGAAGGGCGAAGTCGAGAAATCTGCAAGTCAGATCTCTCCGCGCGCTCCGCTTGGTCGAGATGACAGAGGGGTTCAGTCGAGATGACAGGGATGTCATTTCGAGCGGAGAGCTTCTTTTGTCATTTCGAGCGGAGCCCGAAGGGCGAAGTCGAGAAATCTGCGAGTCAGATCTCTCCGCGCGCTTCGCTTGGTCGAGATGACAGTGGTGTCATTTCGAGCGGATCGCTTCTTTTGTCATTTCGAGCGGAGCCCGAAGGGCGAAGTCGAGAAATCTGCAAGTCAGATCTCTCCGCGCGCTTCGCTTGGTCGAGATGACGGTGGTGTCAGTCCAGGATGTCGTTGAGGCTGTCCACCTTGTCATGCAGCCCGCGCGTATAAGCCTGACATTCAGAGGCCAGTTTCTTGGTCTCTTCGAGCAGAGTGTCGATCTTGTCCAGTGCGGTTTCCGGATTCTTTACTTCAGCCTCAATCTGCTGCAGTCTCTCTATGTTTTTCTTATAATCTTCAACTGTCATAGTAGGGATTGTTTATTCCGTTATTATTGTCTTCAACTCGCAAATCCAGCGCCCATCGGCAAAACGCAGCACGAACTGTTCGCCTTCTCGGGCTGATGCCGAATTCTTGAGTATCCTGCCTTCGGGGTCGCAGGCCAGAACATAGCCCAACTTCAGTATTTCCCGGGGATCTGCATGGATTACGCGCTCCTGAAGCATGGCCGCCTGATGTTCCAAGTCCTTTATTGCCGACCTCAAGGCGAAGGCTATTGAAGATACGCAGCGGCTTGTGCCTTCTTCCAGCCTTGCTATCTTCCTGTCCAGCTCCAGCCTTATGCCTGCCACACAGTCCTTCCATTCCTGTTCGCGCCCGGCCACCCAATCTATAAGGAAGGCTGCCAGAGCGGTAGGGGTCTTGACATAATCATGTGCCACCATGTCGGCAATATGGAAGTCCCTGTCATGCCCTATTGCCGTAATTACGGGTATGGGGCAGGATGCTATGGCTTCGCACATGTCGTAGTCATCGAAACAGAACATGTCGCTGCGGGCTCCGCCGCCACGAAGTATTACGACCAGGTCAAATGCTCCTTCTTCTTCGCAGGCTGCGGCCAGGCTTTCGGCCACGGAAGCAGGCGACTTGTCTCCCTGCATTATGCTGTGGAACAAGGTTGTGTCAAAACGGAAGCCATAGGCGTTTTCTTCCAGCTGGCGGCAAAAATCTCCATAGCCTGCTGCATCGGCCGATGATATGACGGCTATGCGTCCTGGCAGATAGGGGAGTTCAAGGGCTTTCTGCCTTTCCAGCAGTCCAAGTTTGCCTAGCTTCTCTATGGTTTTCTGTTTCTCCAGCTCCCGCTGGCCCACAGTGTATTCGGGGTCTATGTCTTCCACAATCAGGGACAGCCCGTAGCGGGGATCGTAATTCACTTTTACGAGCAGGAGTACGCTTATTCCGGGCTTGAGCATTGTGCCGCTCTCGTGTTCGAAATAGCTGACGAGGCTGGCACTGGACCTCCATATTATTGCCCTGGCCTTGGCCAGTTCAGCTCCTTTCGGGCTTTTCTGCAGCAGACCCAGATAATGATGGCCTCCGCTGCAGCTGCATGAGTCCAGCTCAGCCTTTACCCAGGCCTGCAATCCGTCCACCTGTTCCTTAATGCATTCCTGCAGGGTCAATAGGTCTATGAAATTCTTGTTGTCCATATCATTAGTCCAAGATCTGCCACAAATATATTAAAAATGTGGTGATTTTTCTTATATTTGCATAAAATGTTTCATACTATGGCTGATAATTACATAGAGAAAAGAATGGCTGAAATTGCCTCAGGGCAGAGCAGAGGCAGTGTGAGTTTCAAAGGCATAGACACTTTGGTACGCAAGAGCGCGGCTCCTGCAGTCAGAGACGAAGAATATTGTGTTCATCCCCTGCAGCTGGCTACCATTATAAACCTTTTGGATAAGGCCGGCATTGAAGGGACTCAGGCGCGGGCTCTTCCTCCCTCACATATAGGACTTATATGTGAAGATGCTGAAGGCTGTGCTTTTCTTTTGGGCCGCGCTTTCCAGACAGTGCTGCTGAAGGCCATTGATATGGGCCTGAATGCCCGCTGTGTGGAAGTTTCCGAACCCTCATTTGCCGCAGAAGTCGAAATCTTTCGCAGCAAATAAGAATTTGTCAGTTTCAGATAATTTATTATATTTGTAAGAGATACATTATAGGTAAATTTTCAATACAATTCATAATAATGGAAGCAAACTACAAAACAGTGGCTCAAAGCTGGCTGGACGGCAACTTTGACCAGCAGACCAAAGACGAAGTAAAGAAACTCATGGACACTGACCCTACGGCTCTTGAGGACGCATTCTATCGCAACCTCGAGTTCGGTACCGGCGGATTGCGCGGTATTATGGGCGTGGGCACCAACCGTATGAACAAATACACAGTGGGCATGGCAACACAGGGCCTCGCAAACTATATGAAGGCCAACTGTGAGGGCGATCTTTCAGTTTGCATCTCTTTTGACAGCCGCAACAACAGCGAGTACTTCGCTCACATCACTGCAGATGTGCTTTCTGCAAACGGCATCAAAGTGTACATCTTTGACTGTCTGCACCCTATAGCTCTGATGAGCTATTCAGTAAGGACCAAGAAGGCGACTGCCGGTATCATGATTACTGCTTCTCACAACCCTAAGGAATACAACGGCTACAAGGTGTTCTGGTCTGACG
>CAMFRR010000211.1 GCA_945982095.1 uncultured Bacteroidales bacterium | reverse complement strand
ATCAGATACAAAAAGTGCACAAAAGGCGTGCTGATATGGCAGGGGTCACTCACAACGAAGAAAGGTATATCATGACTCTAATAGTTCAACCCAAACATCCACAACGGAATGACGTTGGCATAGCCTGTCTCGATGTCGTCCTTTACGATGTAACCATGGGTGGCAGATTCTATTTGCTTCTGGCCTTTCTTGCGACCACCTATCTCAAAGGTCATATCGTCTATCTGGAAATCGGAGATGGAAGAACTGACAATGTCGTGGCGTACTCGCATCTGGTTCATGAAGAAGGTCTCACGGACATTGCCAATCTCTGCTTCGCGTGGGGTAAGGGTATAGATGAGGTTGGTGTTGTCAAGATACAGTTTCTCCACTTTGCCAATGCCTCTGATTCCGCCTGTACTGTCGCGAAGCTGTGTAATCATACCCGCTCGTTCCATATAGATGAGGTAGTCGGAGATGTTATTGCGACTGATTCCCGTCACCTCTGCCAGTTTCTGCATAACAGGTTTGAAGGGCACGCTCTTTGCCACCACCATCAGCAGTTGCTTCAACTTGCGACCAGCCGTGACGTTTACCTCAAGGAATTGCGGAATATCCACCTCCATTGTCTGGTTGATGACCTGCATCAGTTCCATTTCCAGTTCTTCATCTTTGCCGAAAGGATAGTAACCGCTCTTCAGATAATCCTGAAACATAGGAAGCGGATGGGCTACCGGAATGCTGGCTTTGTGAGACAGAATATCCTCAAGAGAATACGCAGGAACCTCTATTCCATGGAATAGCATGAGATATTCGCGAAACGAGAGTCCTTGCATTTCATAGATAGGAACTCGTCGGCTGAGATCGGCCATACCCTTGTAAATGTCGAGGATGGAAGAACCGGAGATAACAACCTGCAGTTCGCTGTAGCTGTCGTAGATTTGTTTCAGCTCGCGCGACCACCCTGCATACTTGTGTATCTCATCTATGAAGATGTGTTTACCGTTCATCTTGACAAACCTATCCGCTAGATCCACCAAGCTGTTTGTGGCAAAATACATGTGGTCGGCAGACACATAGAGGGTGTCTGCTACGGTCAGGTTCTCCTTGATGTACTGCAGCAACATCGTTGACTTGCCTACACCGCGAGGCCCTACAAGACCGAAGAAACGACCATTCCACTTTATCTCGCTGAATTTGTAGCGATGGAAAGAAAGGGGTGTTTCCTTGAGTTTCTTGTTGAAGAATTCGTAAAGCTGTTCCATAAAGCGATGCTGTATTTTTGTTGCAAAGGTACACAAATTTCTCAAAATTGCACAAGAATAATGCGGAAATCTACAGAATTTGCACGAAAATAATGCAAAACTGAGCATCTACTGCACGTTTTTAGTGCAAAATCGGTTTATGTAAGTAGGCTTTTTCGAGCAGAAAAGAACGTAATGAAACAGGAACTACATGTTCTCATTGAAGAATACTTCAAGCTTATCCCAAGGAATAACTTTGTCTTTTCCTCCGTCATAGAGGTCGCAATGACTTGCACCAGGAATGATGAGGAGTTCCTTATTCTCTGGTACAGGGTTTGGTTTGCGAACAGCATCATAACCTTCTGCCTTACCAGTCATCATATACTCGTAAGCATTCTCAATGAAGAATCCTGCCCATAGTGTTTTGAAGTTCTTCTGTTCGTAGCAATAGCGGATCATTGCTTGCAAGGCTTCCGTGCAATAACCTTTGTTCCAATGTGGTTTGCCCATCCAGTAGCCAACCTCTGCATCATTTTTACCAATCTCTATGTTGCTTTTGCCAAAAGGATAACTGAAGATACTGTGATATAAGGTGGGTTCTATAAACAGAATTATTTGGCGCTATTTCACCAAGGTAGGTTCCATATCGTTGCTTTGATGGGATTATATCATGTACTCTTGCCAGAAGTTGCACTGCGATAAACCTCGTTGAGAATCAGACCGGCGATGGTCAGGCCGAAAATGGCGGTGATGTGCATCATGGAACCATTGATCTGTGCCTTGGTGGCTGACCAGTCGTGAGGGACGAGGCCGGCATCCTCCTGCTCCTTCCTTGTCCTGGCACACGCACACTGCTCCGTGCCACAGGAACCACCTTCACCGCGGTTCTGCAACAGCTCCTCACTGAAGACACACTGGAACTTGCGCGCAGGCTTGCGCTTCAGTTTGTGGAAACGCTGACGCAAGGCACGGGCCAGAGGACAACCCTTCACCTTCCAGAACTCTGCCACCTGTACTTTGGTGGGATCCATCTTCAAGGCCGCCCCCATGGAAGAGAACAGGCGGGCCTGGCTGCGACAGGCCAGTTCGATGAGCAGCACCTTGTCTTTCAATGAATCAATGGCATCCACGACATAATCGTAGGTATCGAAGTCAAACTCGGAGGCCGTATCCTCGCAGAAGATGCGCTGCACAGCCACTATGTCGGCAGCAGGATTGATGGATAGAAGACGCTCCTTGAGTACCTCCACCTTGACCTGCCCAACCGTCCGGGTGGTGGCCATGGCCTGACGGTTGATATTGGTGATGCACACCCTGTCGCTATCCACGATGGTGAGGTGTCCCACGCCGGAACGCACCAGACTCTCGGCACACCATGAACCCACTCCACCTACGCCGAAGATGATGACACGCAACGAGGCAAGGCGATGCATGGTTTCATCGCCCATAAGCAGCTGACTTCGCGTGAGTATTCCTTTCTCTATTCCCATATACAATATTTAAATGCAGGTTCCACTACGTAC
>CAMFRR010000210.1 GCA_945982095.1 uncultured Bacteroidales bacterium | reverse complement strand
TGGGCTCGGAGATGTGTATAAGAGACAGGCAAAGCATCAAAGAGATTGTTGGAAACTATATTCCAGAAAGGCCTGTGATAGAGCGAACACTTGCCATCCTTGTACCTGAGTCTCAACTGCAAGATGGCAAGATCGTTCATCATAGTATAGAATGAGCTGCCTGACATGGCACAGCCCATTGTCACATTTATATTCTTGACCCTCAGGGGTATGGAATCCAGCAGAGGCTGGAGCAGACTCTCATCCGGCAGCACTATGGCAGTATTCTCATCGCAGGAGAGCTCCTGCTGTTCCAGAATGTCGGCCAAAGCCTTCACCTGCCCCACTGCTGACGGTATGCTCATGACAGTAAAGCTCTGGCTTACGCCGCTGCAGGATTCGAGTTCGAAAGCTTGGGGGAAACGCCTGATGTTCTCACGCATGAAAAGGGATGACTTGTTGAGTTCATTGCTTATCCTCTCATCAGCATAATCCCAGCAGAACTGTGCAAGACCGGCCTTCTGCAGCTTGTCAAGAATCTGCATCTCGCATTCACACAGCACATTGAGTCCGCAGAACACCACTTTATCCGCATGTCTGTACACCGAATGGAAAAAGGCCTCACTACCCTCTTTCTCCATACTTTCCAGGGCCTTGCGGTACATGCGTCCTTCGTAACTTATTCCAAGTTGGTCAAGCCTGCCATTGAAATCTATATATAATTCAGCCAATATGTTCCATAAGCGCGCGAACCTGTGCTTGTACTCTCCGGGCTTGATGAAACGGCCCAAGAACTGGCGCACTGCATTTATCTGCACCTCGCTCAGGTGGCTCAAATCATCGCCCAACTCCTTGAAATCAGATACGTTACGCAGGAGGTCAGGGGCATTGATCCTGTATTTGTCTATATCATTGAAGTCATTGAGTATCACATCTCCCCAGAACACGAACTCATCAAGACTCTCATATTCGAGACCCTTCTGCCTGCATATTTTGCTGTAACAGGCATACAGTTCCAGCAGCAGGCTAAGGCGGTCGGCAAGGGTTTCCTTACAGAAACTGCTGAGGAAGGCGTCAATGGGCAGGGTCTTTGGGGCTATGACAGGCTTGGCAGTATGCAGCGAACTTTCTTCTTTGACCAGCTCGCACAAGTACTTTTGAAAGAAGAGTTCTGAACGCCTGCTTGGGAGCACAAACACAAGACGGCTGATATCCTCAGCCGTCTTCAAATAGTGTCTTGCAACTTGTTTAAGAAACGGAGTCACCTGAATTACAGTCTTTTGCGAATTTCTTCAGTGGCCTGCTCGTAACCAGGTTTCTCGAGCAGGGCAAACATATTCTTCTTGTATGCCTCTACACCTGGCTGGTTGAAAGGATTTACGCCAAGCACATATGCGCTGATGCCGCAAGAGAACTCGAAGAAATAGAAGAGCTGACCGAGATGGTACTCGTCCAGTTTGTCCACCTGAACCTCCAGCTGAGGAACACCGCCGTCGATATGGGCAAGTTTGGTGCCCAGCTGAGCCATATGGTTACAGTAGTCAACGCTCTTGCCGCTAAGGAAATTGAGGCCGTCGAGGTTCTGCTCGTCGCTCTCAATATTCATGCTGCGTGCAGGGTTCTTTACACCCACGAGGGTCTCGAACATGATACGCTCACCGTCCTGAATGAACTGGCCCATAGAATGCAGGTCAGTTGTGAAAGAACAAGATGCAGGGAATATGCCCTTGCCATCCTTGCCCTCACTCTCGCCGAAGAGCTGTTTCCACCACTCCGCGAAATACATGAGCTTAGGTACGAAGTTGATGAGCACCTCCACCTTCTTGCCATACTCGCTGTAAAGCAGATTACGCATTGCGGCATACTGCATTGCAATATTCTCAGGACCGCAAACTGAAAGCTGCTTCTCCATATCGAGAGCACCCTCGAGTATGGCCTTCATATCGAAGCCGCCCAATACTATAGGGAGTATGCCCACAGGAGTGAGAACGCTGAAACGGCCGCCTACATTGTCAGGAATCACGAAGGTCTTGTAGCCTTCCTGGTCGCTGAGGCTCTTGAGAGCTCCGCGGGCCTTATCTGTGACAGCTACTATACGCTCAGAAGCTTCAGCTTTACCGTAAGTCTGTTCGATGTACTGTTTGATGATGCGGAAAGCGATTGCAGGCTCTGTAGTAGTACCTGATTTTGAAATAACCACGCAAGCCACGTTCCTTGTTTTCATAAGGTCCATAAGCTCACACAGATAATCCTCGCCGAGGTTCTGACCTGCGAATACAATCTGAGGCGCGTCTGAAGCATGGAGTGTAGCCTCGAAAGTGTGGCTGAGAGCCTCCACTGCAGACTTGGCGCCAAGATATGATCCGCCAATGCCTATTACAACCACCAGGTCGACTTTCTTGCCTGCCCAGAGAGTCTTGATGTCCTCGCACTGTTTGAGCAGATCGCCTGCAAGTGTCTCAGATGGCAGATGTTTCCAACCGAGGAAATCATTGCCGGCTCCGTTTTCCTTGTCCAAAGTATTGAAAGCTTCGGCAGCCTTCTGAATATAAGCCTGAAATTCTTCGTTTTTGATAAAGGAATCGCAACCTTTGAAATTAACTGTAAGCATATTTTTGTGTATTTTCTGTTATCTAAAAAAAACGTTCAAATATAAGGATTCTCCGCAACAATGTCAAAAAGTTGACGGAAAATTTGCAATCTCAGAAAAATGTTGTACCTTTGCATCGTAAACATCGCGGGTTAGAGCAGTTGGTAGCTCGTCGGGCTCATAACCCGGAGGCCGGAGGTTCGAGTCC
>CAMFRR010000209.1 GCA_945982095.1 uncultured Bacteroidales bacterium | reverse complement strand
GTTTGATGGTTGTTGCCACCTTGAGAGCCTCATCACCGTACATTTGGGCCGCGCCCACTACGGAACTGGTGTCGTGTATGGCTATTGCCGCCCAGGTGCCGAACTGGTTTTGGTCCAGCCCCAGCATATGTCCTATTGGCGGGAATATGAAGAGGGCAATGGCATTGAGGGTAAAAATGACGGCAAGAGACATGGAAGTCTGGTTGTCGTCAGCCTTTACCACAGGGGCCACGGCGGCTATTGCGCTGCCTCCGCAAATGGCTGTACCGGCGCTGATAAGGTAGGAAAGTTTGGGAAGTATGCCCATAGCCTTGCCCAGCAGACAGCCTATGCACATCACGCCAATCACTGACACTATGGTAAAGAGTATGCCTTCCTTGCCGGCAGCCAGTGACTCGTGCAGATTCATTCCGAAGCCCAGTCCCACAACGGCCACCTGAAGCAGATATTTTGATACTTTCTTTGAGAATACAGGATATGGATTGCCCAGCATAAGGGCCAGCACTATTCCGGCGAAAAGTGCTATTGCAGGCGACACGAAAAGCGAGGCCACAGCAAGCAGCACAAAAAGGATTTTTGCGATATTTTCTTTCATTGTTCAGGTCTTTTTAGAAACGGGCGCAAATTTACGAAAAAAATCACTATATTTGCGTTTTACGCGGCTTAATTTGCTGCAAAGTGTGCTTGGTAACCACTTACAAAACAAGAAAATGAACAACAATATCCACAATGGAAGGGGCAGGACAGTCTCTGTCGCCTTCATGATGTTGGCAGTACTTTTCGTCGTCTGCCTCATCGCATCCAATCTTTACGAGACAAAGCTATTCACAGTGCTGGGAATAACCCTCACAGGCGGAGTCATAATTTTTCCTGTTTCATACATTATCAACGACTGCCTTGTGGAGGTCTATGGATACCGCAAAGCCAGGCTGGTGATATGGATGGGCTTCTTTATGAATTTTTTCGTTGTCCTCACGGCTCAGCTGGTTCGCTTGCTTCCAGAGGCCTCATACTGGGACGGTGGCGAGCACTTCGACTACATTTTTTCGCTGGCGCCGAGGGTGACAATCGCTTCTATGATTGCCTTCGTGAGCGGTTCTACAGTCAATGCCTTCATAATGAGCAAGATGAAAATCAGCTCTAATGGCAGGAACTTCTCGCTCAGGGCCATAGTTTCCACCATTGGAGGCGAAAGCGTGGATTCGCTGGTATTCTTCCCCATAGCTTTCTGGGGCATACCTGTGGAAGAAATGTTCAAGCTCATGATTACTCAGATTGTGCTCAAAACCCTTTATGAAGTAATCATACTTCCTCTGACCAACCTGATTGTAGTCCAGCTCAAAAAATACGAGGGCGACGATGCCATGGACCTGAACATTTCCTACAACCCGTTTAAAATCAGAGATATATAAAAATCATTACAATTCAGTCATAACATGAGTATCATGCAAAACCTCATATCTAAGGGCAGCCGCGCCCTTGTTGTATTCAGCGGCGGACAGGACTCAACAACCTGCCTTTTCTGGGCAAAGAAACATTTCGAAGAAGTATACACCATCACCTTCGGCTACGGCCAAAAACATAGCGCCGAGGTCGAATGCGCCAAAAAGATTGCCAAGGATGCAGGAGTACCATTTCACTATATGGACCTGTCCTTCATCTCCGGTCTGAGCAAGAATTCCCTGACCGACCACGACATGGTCATGGACAGCGAAAAGCCTGCCGACAGCGCCCCCAACACCTTTGTTCCCGGCCGCAACCTCTTCTTCCTCAGCATTGCTGCTGTATATGCCAGGGAACTGGGAATCAAAGACATAGTGACAGGAGTATCGGAAACTGACTATAGCGGCTATCCTGACTGCCGTGACTCTTTCATCAAGTCCCTCAACGTCACTCTCAATCTCGCAATGGAGGAACAGTTCGTAATCCACACCCCACTCATGTGGATAGACAAGGCCCAGACCTGGCAGCTTGCCGATGAATTAGGAGCATTCGATGTGGTAAGGAATGAAACCCTCACCTGCTACAACGGAATAAAGGGCGACGGCTGCGGCCATTGCCCTGCATGCAAGCTCAGGAAACATGGACTGGAGCAATATCAATCCTTACGCGATTCAGCCAACTGCTTTTGAAATTCCTAGCCGGCCAGGCACAAAGATTCTATAGCATCTATATATAAAGTGTTAAAGATTTTTTTATATTTGTAGGATTAATATTATTATATATGGAAATCATACCGTCTTTTACCATTGACCATAGCTGCCTGAATCCCGGCATATACGTATCACGCCGCGACACCATCACAACTCCCGGGGCGGAAGATATAGTCATCACAAGCTACGACATAAGGATGACCGCACCCAACCGCGAACCTGCGCTCAACCCCGCAGCTATGCACACTATTGAACATCTTGTGGCCACTTTCCTTCGCAACCACCCCGACTGGGCAGACAAGGTCATATATTGGGGTCCTATGGGCTGTATGACGGGTAACTACCTCATAATCAAAGGAAAATATGATCCCGAGACAATACGTACCCTGATGCTGGAAGCCTTCTCATTCGTGGCTGAGTATGAAGGTATAGTGCCAGGCACAAGCCCTGATGAATGCGGCAACTGCCTGATGCACGACCTACCCATGGCAAAATGGGAAGCAAAAAGATACCTTGAGCGTCTCAGGAACAGTTTCTGCAGTGAATATCCTGGAACAAGATAATAATTACATTTTTAAACTACAATATTATGGAAAGAATGCTTGAAGGAAAAGTTGCCGTGGTTACCGGTGGTACCAGGGGCATAGGC
>CAMFRR010000208.1 GCA_945982095.1 uncultured Bacteroidales bacterium | reverse complement strand
CACGTAAGGAGTCGTCGGCAGCGTCAGATGTGTATAAGAGACAGATTAGAAGCAATCTCAGAAGCCTCGAGCAGATGGACGGCATCGACCTCTAAGCTTCTGACATAGAATAGCGGTGTATGAAACGACTGCTAAACATTATATTGATGCTGTGCGCAATCGCCGCAAGCTGCAGTTCCTGCGTCATCCGCAGGGTGTTTACGGCAGAGAAAGGCGAGTCCAGCATCAGCCCGGAAGCAATCATGGAATCCTGTCATCCTGATGGCATCATTGAGGACATATTCCACGATTGCAGCAACCCTGGCCCTTCAAAAAGACGCCTTCTGGTGTATCTGCCGGCTGACTATTACCGGACAGACAAGTCTTATCCAGTGGTATATCTGCTGCATGGGGCCAGGGGTAATGAGAGTTCATGGATAGACAGGGGCAATATGATAGCCATAGTGGACAGCCTCAGGCGAGACGGCTTGATGGAGGAATCCATAATAGTACTGCCCAATATGAACCAGTATGATACTGAAGATGAGGGCCTTAACTCCACCTTCAAAAGCCCTGTAAATGCCTTTCTCGATACCAATGGGGCGGTGGAGGAAGCCTTTGTGCGTGATGTGGTGGACTTTGTTGATGCCCATTACCGCACTATTGCCGACAAGGCCCACAGAGCCATTGCCGGTCTGTCCATAGGTTCTATGCAGAGCATATTCATTTCGGCGCATGAGCCTGACACCTTCGATTATGTCGGACTTTTTTCGCCTATATTCCGTGCTCCTGTCAAAAACGGCCTTTTCTCTTATTTTTACGAAAAGCCTGCCGTGCGGAAACTGCAGAAGATACAGTTCGACCAAGAGCATTGTCCTAAGGTATATGCTATGATGATAGGACGTATGGATTGTTACTTTTTCCACAGCGAGATGTATGACATGTACCTGACAAGGCATAAATTCCCTCATCAGTACATAGTGACATCAGGAGGCCACAACTGGAACAACTGGGACCAGTATCTTTATATGTTCCTGCAGATGTGCTTCAAATGAACGTGGTAGAAGTTAAGCAAGTCTTAGAATAACAATAAGTTATAGCTCAAATAATGGCAAAAGTCAAAGTCATAAACAAATCAGCCAATCCTCTGCCTTCCTATGCGACAGTAAGCAGCGCCGGAATGGATTTGAGGGCAGCGCTTTCAGCCCCTCTCACCCTGGGCCCCGGCAAAAGGGCAATAGTGCCTACAGGCCTTTTCATTGAACTGCCTGAAGGCTTCGAAGCTCAGGTAAGACCCCGATCAGGCCTGGCCGCCAAGTACGGCGTCACTGTGCTGAACAGCCCCGGCACCATTGATGCGGACTACAGGGGAGAAATAGGAGTTATTCTCGTAAATCTTTCCGACAGCGATTTCATTATTCAGCCCGGCGAACGCATTGCTCAGATGGTGGTGTCGCGCTATGAGAGGGTGGATTGGGAAGAGGTTTGCGAACTGGAAGAAAGCGAGCGAGGCAGCGGCGGCTTCGGCCACAGCGGCACCAGGTAAGACCTTACCGCGCATAAGGATTAGGGCTGCTGGCCTTGCTTTGACTGGCGGTAGGTGTAAGGACGCTTCACCTATTTCATAGCCTTGATGGCAGAGGTCTTGACCTTGAAAAAGTTGTTGTCCTCTCCACCGCTCAGAATGCGGTAATTGCCGTGATTGCCCCAGGGTGCGGGGCGGTCCTCAATTTTCATATCCTCGCCCGTATCGTTTGATATATAAGGACTTATCATCTCGTGCCAAGCCCTTATACGAGCAACGGAAGCGTCATGATGGAAAAGTCCCTTTCCTTCATCAGCCAACTCTTTAAGAGCGTCGCGGTAAATGACCCTGTACTCAGGAAACTTCATCAGGCGTTTCATCAGCAGAACCTTGAAAAAGTTGTTGTCCTCTCCACCGCTCAGAATGCGGTAATTGCCGTGATTGCCCCAGGGTGCGGGGCGGTCCTCAATTTTCATATCCTCGCCCGTATCGTTTGATATATAAGGACTTATCATCTCGTGCCAAGCCCTTATACGAGCAACGGAAGCGTCATGATGGAAAAGTCCCTTTCCTTCATCAGCCAACTCTTTAAGAGCGTCGCGGTAAATGACCCTGTACTCAGGAAACTTCATCAGGCGTTTCATCAGCAGACCCCTGTCGCCCCATTTGTAAGGATCCTGTCGGCCCGGGTCGTAACCGTTGCCTGTTCCCAGGGTGTTGTCGTAGTCATAGGGGATGAAAAAGAATTTATAGTTGTATAAGTCGGTGGAATTGAAGTATATATAATAATTGTTGCCTCCATTCCACATATCATCCCACATTCCTGTGGCTACATTCACAGCATAGGTCTTGAGCAGGAACTCCACATCACACACCTGCTCAATCCACAACTTGAAACTTTCATCTCCCTTACCTTGGAGCTTCTTGAGGAAATCCTCGAATTGGGCTTTGGCCGCGGCATACTCCGCCTCTTCGCCCTTGAACTCGTAGGTGTAATTCACTCCTGTGTTCTTGTCCACACCCCAACTGCCGTCCAGTCCGTCCAAATCCGCAGGGCCGTCGCCCCATCCGCACTTCCATAAATACCCTTTATCATTCTCGAACCCATCTTTGCGATTCTTCAGGTATTTCTCGTCTACTGATTCTATCAAACCATAGACTCCGAAGTAAGCGGCCTTTTCCTCCCCAACCTTCACAAAAACGCGGCAATATACATCCAGAGGGGCTGTCCAAATCCCATAGCGGCGGAACAGGTCATAACAATACAGCTCGCGCACATACATCGGGTCATCCTTGAACCA
>CAMFRR010000207.1 GCA_945982095.1 uncultured Bacteroidales bacterium | reverse complement strand
GCTATGAGAAAGTCCAGGTCAAAGCCTTCAAGCATCCATATCTGACTATGTCTGTGGGTGTTGCAGCTCTGGTTCTGGGTGTGGTGATGTTCTCTCAGATTAATGTGCAGATGATGCCTTTCGCGCCACGCAGCAGCTTTGCTGTGGAAATCAACATGCAAAGCGGCTGCAATATAGATGATACGGAGGCCGTGGCCGACAGCCTGGGCAAGCTTCTGCTTGAAGAGAGCAGAATCATAGATGTTACGACTTTCGTGGGTTCAGGTGCTCCGCGCTACCATGCCACATACAATCCGAAGACCCCTTCGCCGCTATTTGCCCAGCTCATAGTCAATACGCGCTCCGATATGGCAACCGAGGAATTGCTGCCATATCTTGAGGCCCGCTATGAACATTATTTCCCAAATGCCCTCATCAGAATAAAACAGATGGATTATCAGGGCACCAATGCTCCCGTATGTGTCAGGGTCAAGTCTTCTCATCGTGAAGATTGCTTCGCCGTGGCCGACAGCATTAAGAATTTCATGTATGGGCTCAATAGGGAGTTGAAATGGGTGCATTGTGACGGGGCAGACTATGTGAGCGATGTGCATGTACAGATGGACCCGATAAGTGCCGGACGTTTGGGTGTGGATAAGGCAGGAGCGTCTATGGCCCTGAACCTGGCTTTCGGCCACTCCACCCTCATGACTCTGGATGAGAATGGAAAGCCCGTGCAGGTGAATCTCTATGATTCAGGGGTCGGGGATGACATGGAATACGCTGAAATAGGCAGCCGTCTGGTTCCGTCCATGATTCCTGGAGTGAACGTTCCGTTGAGGCAAGTGGCTGAAATACAGCCTGAATGGCATATGAATACCCTGTGCCGCTACTCAAGTATGGATTGCATATCCATCAATGCAGACCTTAAATATGGCATATCGCACCCCAGCGTCATGAAGAAGATTGATGCTTATGTGCAGGGCCTTGAACTGCCTGAGGGTGTGGAAGTTAAATACGGCGGGCTCTCATCTTCCAACGAAACCGTGGGAGTGGAGATAGTTTGGGCTTTCATTGCTGCCGTCGCCGTGATGTTCCTTTTCCTGCTTATGCATTTCAGGAAAGTCAGCCTCACGGTGCTCAGCCTGGTGCTCTGTCTGCTCTGCCTTTTCGGCGCATCCTTCGGTTTGTGGGCCTTCAACCAGGATTTCGGCATGACCAGCGTATTGGGAATAGTGTCGCTCATAGGCATTATAGTGCGCAACGGAATCATAATGTTCGAATATGCGGAAGAACTGCACTTCAAGGAGGGCTACACTGTGCGTGAGTCTGCAATGTTGGCCGGCCAGAGACGTATGAGGCCTATATTCCTCACTTCCTGCACCACGGCGCTCGGCGTTCTTCCTATGATCTTGGCAGGCGATGCACTCTGGCAGCCTGTGGGCCTGACCATATGCTTCGGCATAGTGTTCAGCATATTGTTGATAGTATTCATCATGCCTGTCAGCTACTGGCTGGTATTCGACCGTAAGAGCAGATGAAAAGATATACCTTATATATAATAGTCACGCTGGCGACTCTCCTTCCGCAGCTGCTTTTGGCTCAGCAGAGGGAGTTTCTGAGCCTGGAACGCTGTTTGGAGCTCGGAAATGCCAACAGCCTCCAGGTGCGGAATGCGGCTCTGGATGTGAAGGCCGCCGCTTACCAAAAGGATGAGGCTTTGTGTGAATATTTTCCCACATTGAAATTCAATGCCTTTGCCTTCCACAGTCTCAATCCCATGCTGGATCTGGGAGTGAGGGACATATTGGGAAATTCGGATATGGCCTATCAAATAGAGGAAAGGGTCGAGCAGATGGCTGCGCCATATGGGGTTAATACCAGGTACAGGGCTCTGGAACATGGCTACAGCACCGCCTTGGCCCTGACTCAACCCGTGGTGGCAGGAGGCCGCATAATCAACGGCAACAAACTCGCGGCCCTCGGGGTGGAAGCTGCCCGCCACCAGCTCAACATCAGCCGCCGCAACAGTTCAGAACAGATACAAAAGGCTTATTTCCAAATACTTGCACTTCAACAAAAGGAGCAGACCCTATGCTCTGCACAAAAGCTGCTCGACAGTCTGCATAGGGATGTCAGCGCTGCGGTGAAGGCCGGCATTGCCATGGACACAGACCTTGTGGCCGTAGAACTAAAAATGGCTGAGCTCAAGGCCGGGGCCTCCAAACTGCGGCTTGGCCTTCGCATAGCCAAAATGAATCTTCTTAACACCATAGGTATGGATTACAACCCCTATACGGGTGTTCCCAGCGACAAGACTCCTTTGGATTCCTTCGTGTTCGAGGGGGATTTCGGGAATATGAAGAGCCCGTCCGAGGCCTATGTGGACGAAGAAGCCCTGGCAGCGGCACAGGACGAGAGCTCCCTGCTCCAACTTCAGGTTGAAGCCAAAACCCTCCAGAGGCGCATGACCTTGGGCGAAACCCTTCCTTCGCTTGCGATAGGCGCCTCTTATGGCTATTCCCGTTTCGTGGGCTCAGCGCGTCCGAACGGCACACTCTTCGCCGTGTTCCAGCTGCCCATCACTGACTGGGGCAAGAACTCACGCAAACTGGAAAGGCAGAGGGTGGAAATAGAGAAGGCGGTGAACGACAGGGACTTCTACCGCAACCAGCTGGTTCTGCAGATGCGCCAGCTTTATATGGAACTGCTGTGCTCTTACGATAACATGGACATCGCGCGGCAGACCATGGAGCTTGCCTCGAGACGTTTTGACAGGATGGGTATATCCTACCGCAGCGGCATGTGCACAGTGAGCGAACTGCTGCAGTGCGAGACTGAGAA
>CAMFRR010000206.1 GCA_945982095.1 uncultured Bacteroidales bacterium | reverse complement strand
TAAGGGAGGATATGAGCCATCTGTTCGAAATAGATCATGCCCTTGCTGATGGCGATATCGTGAGCTTTCCTGCTGACCGTTATATGGGTGACACAAAGACTTTGAACCACGTTTTTCTGGGCAAGGAGGCCAGGTTCCCTATGGGGCCATTCAGCGTTGCAGCTATGCGTGGGCTTGATGTGCTGGCTGTCAATACCATGAAAAGCGGCCCTAAGAGTTACAGAATATATGTGACTCCTCTTGAATATGACAAGGGAGCCAGGCGCAAGGAACAGCTTTCGCAACTTTCGGCTGCCTATGTGGCAGAGCTTGAAAAAAGGGTGAAACAATATCCTGCCCAGTGGTATAATTTCTTTGATTTCTGGCAGGCTTGAAAATGGAGAATAAGCTATGGAAGATTTTGAAATCGATATAGAGAATCCTGTTATTCCTGATGAGTTCATCATCACCATTGACGTGCATAATGTGCTGCCCCAGCAGGAGCCTTTCGTGATGATAGGGAAGATGACGCATTTCGAATTGTGCACTTCCACCACAAGCACTCTCATCAAGGAGGACAATATTTTTGTGGATAACGGATATTTCTCGGCTTCGGGCATGATGGAAAACATTGCCCAGACCTGTGCTTCCCGTATAGGTTTCTATAACAAGTACATACTGCACAAAGATGTGCAGGTGGGATTCATAGGGGCCGTGCGCAATTATGAGATCAGGTCTCTGGCCCGTGTGGGACAGACCATCACTACCAAGGTGGATATATTGGAGGAAGTGTTCGGTATGACTTTGGCCACGGCACAGGTGAGCTGTGGCGATGAGATTCTTGCGCTTGCAGAGGTTAAACTTTCGGTCAGAAATGTCGAATGATATATGGTAAGGTCGGGTAAACATGGCAGCACGGCAGTGGAGCTGACAGTGGAAAAGGAACTGGAGATACGCTTCAGCGAAGTGGATATGATGCAGGTGGTGTGGCACGGCAATTATGTAAAGTATCTGGAGGATGCGCGTGAGGCTTTCGGAGCCAAGTACGGGCTGTCCTCCCTGCGTTATATAAAGGAGCGACTGATGGCGCCGATAGTGGATATGTCAATCAGTTACAAACGTCCTGTACGTTTGGGGATGAAGCCTACGGTCAAGATTACGTATCGTCCCACGGAGGCGGCGAAAATAATCTTCGATTATGTGATTTATGACAAGTCCAGCGGTGAGGTCTTTCTGACTGCCAGCACTGTACAGGTGTTTATGGATATGGAATATAAGCTGATGTGGTATGCCCCGGATTTTTATTCCGAGTGGAAACGTGAGATGGGAATATGATTGATATCCTTGCGGAAAACATAGTATCTCCATTGGGGATGGACACGGAGCAGAACTGGAGGGCTGTTTTGGCCGGAGAGTCTGCTTTGCGTTATCTGGAGGGCTGGCATGATCTGCCTCAGGGCATCATGGCCGGCGTGTTTTCGGATGAGCAGAATGAGAAACTCCTGCTTGGAGCATACAACAGGTTCGAATCCATGACCATACGCTCCATAGAGAAGGCTTTGGAAAAGGCTGGCATTGACCCTACGGGAGAACGCGTCCTTTTCGTGCTCAGTACCACCAAGGGTGACATTGAGGAATTGGGAAGAGACAGCTCAAAGGACAGAAACTACCATGGACTGGCTTCTTCAGCTGCGAGAATTGCTGGACATTTCGGTATAAGTACCAGTCCCATAGTCTCTTGCAATGCCTGTATAAGCGGAGTGTCGGCACAGCTTATGGCCGGCAGGCTTATGGAAGCAGGGCTGTATGATTATGCCATAGTGTGTGGGGCTGATTGCGTAAGTCCCTTTGTAGCAGCAGGTTTCCTATCATTCAAATCCCTGTCGCCTCAGCAGTGCCGTCCATTCGACATTGATCGCCTGGGCCTGAATCTGGGGGAAGCTGCAGCAACCCTCGTACTTGCACGCCATAGTGCCAGCCATAAAGGCTGGAGCCTGATGTGCGGCTTCATGGACAATGATGCTTATCATCTGAGCGCACCTTCTCCTACAGGTGAGGGTGCTCTTAAAGTCTTGAAGCAGGTGCTTGAGTGTGCGGATATGGATGATGTGGCGTTTATAAACGCCCATGGTACGGCCACTATGTTCAATGACCAGATGGAGTCTTTGGCCATACAGAAGGCAGGCTTGTCTGATATGCCGCTCACGGCCCTGAAATGCCATTATGGCCATACATTGGGCGCTTCAGGCGTATTGGAAGTGATATTAAGCATGAAGGCTGTGGAAGAGGGGGTGGTACTGCCTGTTCCGAGCTATGCTGAAAGGGGTGTCAGCGGGAAGGTCAATGTGTCGTCAAGCTTGCGTAAGGGCAAAGGACACAGTTTTATCAAGATGATTTCAGGCTTTGGAGGCTGCAATGCTGCAGCTCTTTATACTACTGGTGTAAAGGATTGTGTTTCAGATACTCTGACTCTTCCTGAGGGAAAGCTTATGTGTTCTTTGAAACTGGATGACAAGGGCCTCGATATTGATGGTTCTGTGCTGGAAACAGAGAGTTCGGGCAAGGCCTTGCTTACGGAGATATACAAGAAATATATTGGCGACTATCCCAAGTTTTATAAGATGGATATGCTGGGCAAGCTGGTGTTCCTGGCGTCGGAGCTTATCTTGCGCCGCGAGCGTGAACTTGGAGCCGCAAGCGGGCTCGCCTCAGATTCACAGGATTATTCCCGTGCGGTGATTCTTTTCAACAGAAGCGCTTCTATTCTTTCAGACCGCGCCCACGTAGTCACTATGGATAAGCCTGATTCTTTCTATCCCAGCCCTTCAACCTTTCTATACACTATGCCTAACATAGTGG
>CAMFRR010000205.1 GCA_945982095.1 uncultured Bacteroidales bacterium | reverse complement strand
GGAGATGTGTATAAGAGACAGCCCGTATGACGGGGGCGGTCTTTGTGTGGAGAATTTCAGCTATCCTCACCTGCACCGTAGGATTCTTGCGTCCTGCCTTGGGATAACGCGTGCAGTTTAGACTGCCCTGCTGGCCGAAAGGAGAATATATGGGAAACATATCCACTTCTGAATCATCAAAGCGGTAATAGGCCAGTTTCTTGGAATCGGGGCTCCACCAAAAACTGCGGTAGTTGCTTCCGCGCCCGAAAATTTCCTCATAATACACCCAGGAAGCATAGCCGTTCTTTATGGTATCGCTTCCATCATGGGTAAGACGCAGGGTGTCACCTACAGCAACATCCACAACGTACAAATCATTGTCGCGCGTGAATGCTATCTTGGAAGAATCCGGCGACCAGGTGGGATTGACTATGGCGGCCATAAGCTCAGCAGCCGCAAGCAGAGATATAAGTATGTTCATAGTTTGTAAAGTTACGCTATTTTTTGAATACAGCCAAAAACTCAGGGCTGCATCAAGGTTCAACAGGCCACTCGAGCTTGGTATAGTTTACCAGATATAGCTTACGCTTTGCGCGTGTCATGGCGGTATACAACCATTTGAGGTCGTCCAGACTCAGCGAATCCTGCCAGAAGGCATTGTCTATGAATACACAATCCCATTGGCCGCCCTGGCTCTTGTGGCAAGTGATGGCATTTGAATACTTCAGCTGCAAGGCATTGAAATAATGGTCCTCGCGTACAAGTTCATAACGCTTCTTCTTGTTGGTCTGCCAGGAATAATCCTCATTGACGCCCTGATACAGCATATTGCTCTGTTCATAGGTCAGGGAAGGACTCTCAGATTCCAGAGTATCGAGTATGACCTTTACGCGCAGCTCCACGTCATCATAATCAGGAAATGACACATGGGCTGTGGCGAACCTGAGCCCGTATCTTTCCTCATGCTCACTGATTTTCAAAAGTTTGAGTATGTCTCCATTGGCAATGTAGTCCATCTCTTTGACATTCTCCAGAAACTGGTAGCAGTTCTTCACCACCATCAGTCTGTCTCCCCTGACCAGATTCTCTTCCTTGAACTGCACCTGACTGCGTATGCCCTTGTTGTATCGTATGGCCCTCTTGTTGCTGCGCGTCAGAATCATGGTTTGGTCGTCCCCATACTCCCTGTAGGCATCTGCAATGCAATCAATAAGTTCACCGCCCATAACCACTGAAATATCATCGAAACCGTCCAGTTCCAGCCTCAACCTGTGTCCCTCACCGTCCGGCCCGCCATAATCCCCATCCTGGTCTATGGCTGTTATTATATTGCGTATAAGGGTGGCATTGTGCAAAATTCCCGATTCTGCAGCCTGCCTTACCACTGTGCTGAGCTGTGAGCTCATTACTCCGCTGAAACAGGATTTCATATAGTCCATATTAAGGGCAGGACTCTGGTCAAGCCCGATAGGAGGCAGCTGGGCGCTGTCTCCCACCAGCATCAGTCGGCATTCTACCCCACTGCGTACGAAATCCACCAGGTCTGCCAGCAGGTTGCCTGTGCCGAAATTCGCTCCGGCGGCACCTTCCCTTCCTGAGGCTGCGTCTATGCCAATGAGAGACACCTCATCAACTATGAACAGGGTGTGCTTTGCCTTGTTGGGTGAAAGGGAAAACTGGCCGAAGCCGTCGCCGCCTACGCTTTTCTGGCGATAAATGTGTTTGTGTATGGTATAGGCCATGCAGGAGCTGTAGCTGCCCAGGACCTTGGCGCTGCGACCTGTGGGAGCCAGAAGCACAGTACGTACGCCTACATTGCGGCAAGCCTTGACCAAAGCGCTGAGCACAGTTGTCTTGCCCGTACCCGCATAACCTGAGACTACCATTATGTCATGGTCGGGCGAGGTCATGAAAGCGGCAGAGTCCGCGATGAAACGCCGCTGGCAGGAAGTGGGTTCGTGGCCCATGGCTTCCAATATCACCTTCTCAAGAAAAGCTGTCCTGCTCACCTGCATAATAAACGGCGCTTTATCATTTCTGGCGATTGAAAAGCAGAGACACAACCACGAGCAGAGGATAAATCTCTATACGGCCGAGGAACATATCCAGGCTGTAGATGAATTTACCCATTGCCGGTATGGCATCATAATTACCTGCAGCTGAGATGGAGCCCAGCGATGCTCCCACATTGCTCAGGCTGGCAACAGTGCCCGCAACAGATTCCAGAATATCTACCCCGCACATCATAAGCCCGGCTATGGACACGCAGCAGACGAAGAAGTACAGCACCATATGGAGAATGATAGGGAGCAGCTGTTCATCTGGAACGAAGGCTCCTCCTATCTTGATTGAAGATGTGTTGGAAGGATGCAGGCTGGATGTAATCTGCCTTTTTACAGCCTTGAAAGCCACAACCATGCGGTCAACTTTCAGACCTGAGGTGGTGGAGCCGGCCATACCGCACTGTACAGAGGCATAGAACAGTACCACGCAGGCCAGAGAAGGCCATAAAGTGTTGTCCTTCATACAGAAACCTGTAGTGGTTACATAGGATACAGTCATGGAGAGGCCGCTGAGTATGGCATCGCCCCAGCCATGTGTGTCAGAGTCATTGAAATACAGTGAACATATCACCATAATTGACATTATCACTGTGGAACAGAAATAGAAGCGCATCAGCGGATTGCCCACAAGAGGACGCAGGCTACGCCTTACGATACATATGTAAATAAGGGCAAAGTTGGTGGCCGCCAGGAACATGAACAAAGTGGTGACCAAAGTCACCGCAGTCGAATTGAAATGCGCAATGGATGCGTTCTTGGTACTGAAACCTCCTGTAGACACTACGCTGAAGGCATGGTTTATGGCGTCATAAAAGCTCATGCCGCAGGCCCAATATGAC
>CAMFRR010000204.1 GCA_945982095.1 uncultured Bacteroidales bacterium | reverse complement strand
GATAGGAGTCCGTCTCGTGGGCTCGGAGATGTGTATAAGAGACAGTTGAATTTCTCTATGAGCTTTTCGGAAGCTTTGGCGAAATATGGGGTGCCTATGTGCGGAGTGGCCCCAATATGCTTCTTGAAAGCCTCTTCCATCTCCAGGTCAGTCACTTTCTCCCTGTCTGCATACCAGTTGATGATGCCATCGGTGCCTATCGAATACTTTGAGAATATATATGCTCCTATAGGAACGTCGGGCTGTATGGCTCCGCAGGTGCCCACCCTCAGGATAGTCAGGGTTCTGTGCTGTTCTTTGACCTCGCGTGTTTCGAAGTCCACATTTGCAAGGGCATCCAGCTCGTTCATACAAATATCTATGTTTCCAATGCCTATGCCTGTAGACAGTACGGTGATGCGTTTTCCCTTGTATCTTCCTGTCACAGAAACGAATTCTCGTGAAGAGTTTTCGCATTCTATATCCGAGAGATATTTTTTGAATACCTCGACCCTGCTGCGGTCACCTACGAGTATCACCGTGTCGGCCAGCTGCTCCGGACGTATATGAAGGTGGAATACGCTGCCGTCGCTGTTGATTATGAGTTCTGATTCTGCTATTCTCATGATGCTTCTTTTTTAATTAGTCGCTTATGTTGAACTCAAATATAACAATTGTTTTGCATATTTTTCGTAAATTTGCACATTAAATACGTTTAATTCATATGTGGCAGAGAATTCAGACTCTTTATCTTGCCCTGGCAACAGGCCTGATAGTAGCACTATACTGGTGCAATCTCAGCAGCATTGTCCTGGAAGACGGAACGCTGCAATACATTGCTTATACAGACAAGACAGTTTTTACCATATGGATCAGCCTCCTTACCATATTCCATGTGCTTGCGCTGGGAGGCTACAAATGGAGAATGAAACAGTTCAGGGTGGTGATATTCACCGCAATAGTCTGCGCCGCCTTCCAGATCTGGCTGGTGCTGTATTATTTCCAGACCAAAGGGGTTGAAGTCATCTCTTGGACGGCCCTTTTCCCTCTGGTCGCAGTGATTTTGGATGTCCTGGCCGCCAGGAATATTCTTCTTGATGAGGCTATAGTATTCAGTGCTAATCGTTTGCGTTCACCCCGCAAGAAAAGGTAGGATATGAGGGTAGTAGTTACAGGAATGGGCGTTGTGTCGCCAGTCGGAAATGATCTCCAGACTTATTGGAACAATCTCAAGGAAGGAGTTTGCGGCATAAGCCGCGTTGATTGGGAGGATGCGGACAAATATCCTTCAAAGGTATGGGGAAAAGTAAAGGATTTCAATCCCCAGGCCTATGGAATCGAAGCTGCTTTTGTGCGCAAGCAGGACAAATTCACCCTCTACGCTCTGGCTTCGGCCATTCAGGCCATGGAGCAGTCAGGACTGGTAGCAGGAGAGAATGTGGATCCATCAAGGCTAGGCGTATATTACGGCAGTGGGATAGGCGGATTTGAAACCATTGTAAATGAAGTTGCAAAGATGGAGAAAGACGGCCCTAAGTGGGTGTCGCCCCAGTTCATTCCTGCCATGATTCCGAACATAGCCTCAGGCCACATAGCAATACGATTCAACGCCCGCGGTCCGGTAATCAGCTTCGGAACGGCCTGCACTACGTCCACAAATGCAATAGGTGAGGCTTATCGCGCCATCAAGCACGGCTATGCAGATGCCATCGTTTGCGGTGGCTCCGAGGCCCCTTGCATACCTATAGGAATAGCATCTTTCGGAAATATGAGAGCCCTGTCAAAGGCAGAGGATCCTCAGCGTGCCTGCCTTCCTTTCAATGCCGACAGGACAGGTTTCGTTCTGGCTGAGGGAGCAGGAGCTATGGTCCTGGAATCTTACGACAATGCAATACGGCGAGGGGCCACGATTCTGGCAGAAGTTTGCGGGTATTCGGCCACCTGCGACGCTTACCACGTAACCGCTCCGCGTACTGACGGAAGCACTCAGGCTGAGGCCATACGTGAGGCGGCAAGACAGGCCAAGATATGCTCGCGCCGTGACTGCATTTACATCAATGCTCACGGCACAGGTACTCCACTTAATGATGTTTGTGAGAACAAGGCTTTCAGGCTGGCCCTTGGCCGCAAGGCTGAAAAGGCCCATATCAGCAGTACCAAGTCTATGACGGGACATCTCCTTGGAGCAGCCGGAGCGGTAGAGGCAGTGGCCTGCGTTATGGCTTTGCGTGAAGGTGTGGTGCCTCCTACCATAAACCTGGACAATCCTGATCCTGCCTGCGACCTGGACTACACTCCTTGTCATGCCGTGACCGCCCCATTGACTGTGGCCCTGAGCGATTCTCTCGGCTTCGGCGGCCACAACGCCTGCCTTGCTTTCCGTAAGGTGGAATAAGCTGTATATCACATACTTGCAATTATTTGAAGCAATTGGCGCAACCAGCTCAGCGGATACTCCAGTATCTGTACGGGCATTGCGCCAATGCTGCTTTCAGGACATATCAGGCTGAGGGCAGCAGCAATCAGACAGCAGCTCATCGCTACGGTCATCAGAGGAGCAGCGCTAAGGTTAGTAATAAGAAAATATTTGGGAAAAGTGCCGAAATACAGAAAGCTAAGTGGGGCTGTGGCGGCCTGGGCGCTTATGCTCAGGCTTGCGAGTTCCCAAATCTTGTTCACTGGTCCTTCAATTGCCTTGCCTTCGTAACCCAGCCTGTTGCCGGTAAACCTCATCTTCATGGCCCCTGACATACGGCTCTCAATCATATCTCCCTTATCAGCGCAAAGTACAGTCATCAAGTCTTTCATCCAAGGCCACAGGAACACAATTCCCGCCATTGCGCACCAGCTAAGCTGAAAGCTCACCTGGGTCAGGTCCTCGCTGCGTAAGATGATGTGCAACATAAGTGC
>CAMFRR010000203.1 GCA_945982095.1 uncultured Bacteroidales bacterium | reverse complement strand
GGCTAAAGGCCGTGCTTCTGCCCTATGTGAACATCATTCATCTCGGAGCCGCCACAACAGCTAATCATCCTTCTAAGACCATTTACGCCCATTGGCGCCATTCATATCTTTATTTCATGAAGCATTATAGCTCAGTCCCTTTGCCAATACAGCAGCTGCTGAGATTTAGGACTTGGCTTAAAACCTTGATATAGAATGTCTTTCGCTTTTGTAATATTACATTATCTGGTGCCCGATATCACTTGTGAGTGCATAGACCTGCTTCTGGAACTGCCGGGGGCTGAGGCTGCGCATATCGTGGTTGTGGACAATGCTTCCCCTGACGGCAGCGGAAAAATGCTGGAGGGGCATTACTCTTCGGATTCGAGGGTGTGCGTGATCTCAAGCAAAACCAACCTTGGCTTTGCAAAAGGCAATAACCTGGGATATGAATATGCTATGCAGCATTTCAATCCCGACTTTGTGGTGGTGATGAACAATGACCTTATGGTAAGGGACCCACATTTCATTCAGAAGGTTGAGGCTGAATATGCTGAGAGGTCTTTTGCAGTGCTGGGCCCTGACATTTATTCCCCTGCGGCAGGAGTTCACCAGAATCCAGTGCGCCTGAAGGGTATGAATCTGCAGCAGGTCAAGCAGTTGCGCATGAAAATGTATGCCAAGTACCGTCTGCATCTGTGGCACTATCTGAGCTGGAACTTCAAGCTTATGCTCGGCTTGGCAGCACGGCCCAAGGCCAAGAACGGGCCATTTGAACAGGCTCACGAGGACTGCGTGCTCTTCGGGGCGTGCTATATTTTCTCAAGAGATTTCACAAAGGTAAGGAAGCATTGCTTCAATCCTGACACCTTCATGTACACTGAAGAAGATATATTGCATTATGAGTGCATGCGTGACGGCCTTAAGATGCGCTATACTCCTTCCATAGGAGTGGATCATCTCGAAGATTTAGCTACAAATGCGGCCTTCAGCTCTCCTTATCTGCGTTCAAAAATCAAATACGGGCGTCTGGTGGATTCGCTGGACGTACTTATAAACTTGATGGAAAACAAGTGATGTCACACGATGCCGGCATATCCGTACGCAAGGCTGCAATGATCAATGCGGCAGGCAAGTATCTCAAGGTGCTGCTAACCCTGCTCGTTAATGCTGTGCTTGCCCGTCTGCTGACGCCCTACGATTTCGGCATAGTGGCTGTAATCACCGTATTCACGACTTTTTTCAGCACCTTGTCCGATATGGGCCTTGGCCCCGCGATTATACAACATAAGGACCTGGACAAGAACGACATAAACAGCCTCTTCACATATTCCCTCTACCTCTCTCTGAGCCTTTCCCTCATCTTCATACTGTGTGCCTGGCCCATAGCCTGGTTCTACAAGGATGCCGTGTACCTCAAGCCCACCATGCTGCTCTCCCTGTCCCTATTCTTCAATGCCGTCAATATGGTTCCAAACGGCATGCTCAACAGGGACAAGAAGTTCGTTACCATAGCTCTGCGCACGGTGACAGTGTACATACTGTCAGCTGCCGTGGCTATAGTGCTGGCCCTTAACGGCTGGAGATTCTATGCCCTGGTTGCGCAGGCCATACTGGCCTCCATGCTGCAGTTTGTATGGAACTGGCTTTCGACACGCCCGTCAATCGTGGCAAGGCCTTCTGCTGCCGTTCTGGGGCGTATAAAGAAATATTCTTTCTACCAGTTTGCCTTCACCCTGGTAAACTACTTCGCACGCAATCTGGATAACCTGCTCGCTGGCAAGTTCATGGGAGAGGTGAAACTAGGAAACTACAACAAGGCCTACAACCTTATGCTCTTTCCTGTAAACAATCTCTCGGGAGTGGTTGCGCCTGTACTGCATCCCATACTTTCGCATTATCAGAACGACCCTACAGTCATATATCAGAAATACCTGAGGCTGGTGCGCCTGCTCTTCGAACTTGGAATATTCGCTTCTTCCTTTGCCTTCCTGTGCTCCGAGGAAATCATAGGCATTTTGTACGGTCCTCAATGGGAGCCTTGCGTGCGCTGCTTCGAGCTTCTCTCCATAGCCATACTGCCCCAGATGATAAATGCCAGCGCAGGAGCAATATTCCAATCCATTGGCAACACCAGGCTGCTTTTTCTCAGCACCTGCATCAATACTGCACTTACCCTCGTGGCAATTATCCTAGGCGTCTCAGGTCTAAGCTTTGCCGGCCTTGCTGACATTGAACTCCTTGCTCTTTGCGTTGCCCTGAGTTATGTGCTGCACTTTTTCGTAGCATTCTATATTCTGCTCAGCCGGGGATTCGGCTTTTCTTTCACACGTTTCCTGGGCCAGCTTATTCCTCAGTG
Organism: uncultured Bacteroidales bacterium; assembly: GCA_945982095.1. Lineage (GTDB taxonomy): Bacteria > Bacteroidota > Bacteroidia > Bacteroidales > UBA932 > Cryptobacteroides. The sequence continues at coordinate 564 of CAMFRR010000203.1, read as the reverse complement.
GGCCCTGCTTGGCCTGATGCTATGCAGCATAATGCTCTATCCTATGCTGGATTCTGCCCTCGGATTTAGCGGTCTCGCAACTGGGTACGGCCAGACACAACTCATCCTTACCCACATCATCAATCTGGGTTTCAAGACTATATATCTGGCTTTGATTTTCGTTGCCGGCTGGTATTGCACTAGACTTGCCGCCAGGCATCAATAGGACCTATTGGGCCACAAAAGAGTAGACAATCTCTCCAGCCTGGCGTACAGGGGCTTTCATGTCACGGTTAAACTTGCTCAAGCGCGCTGCGCGAATTGCGAAATCTCTAAGACATTTGTCCTCTGCTGATTCAGCATCGCTTATCTTGGCGTTAAGCACATTGCCCTGCTGGTCTACGACTATGACTACAGTCACACTGCCTGCACCGTAACAGCGGTAGGCCGGAATGGGCAGATGGGTGGACTTGCGGCCTTCAAGGGTCCAGCTGAGCACTGAAGGCCCCTTATACTCGGTCTGTGGGCCTTTTTCTTTCTTAGGGCTGGTATCTACTGTCTCTTCCCTGGCATCTTCCTCTATGG
>CAMFRR010000202.1 GCA_945982095.1 uncultured Bacteroidales bacterium | reverse complement strand
CAAGATAAGCAAGTTCCGCAGCAAGGACGGAGAAGTTCCCAAGATTACCAGACTTGGAAGCAAGACCTGGAGTACACTCAAGGAAAATACCAAGCGCAAGGTCAAGGATATAGCCAAGGAATTGATACAGTTGTATGCCAAGCGCAAATCTTCCCGAGGCCATTCCTTCTCTTATGACAATTATCTTCTGGAAGAGCTGGAATCTTCTTTTGAATGGGAAGAGACTCCGGACCAGATTAAGGCGATAGAGGCTATCAAAAGGGATATGGAGGACATATGCCCTATGGACAGGCTTGTGTGCGGAGATGTGGGCTTCGGCAAGACAGAGGTAGCCATAAGAGCTGCATTCAAAGCCGTTTGTGACAGCAAGCAGGTGGCAGTGCTTGTGCCTACCACCATACTTTGTCTGCAGCATTACAAGACTTTCTGCCGCCGTCTGGAGAATATGCCATGCACGGTGGATTTTGTGAGCAGGCTGCGTACTCCGAAAGAAATCAAGGATATTCAGAAACGTCTTGCAGACGGCCAGATAGACATTATAATAGGAACACATAAGATATTGGGATCAGGTTTCAATTTCAAGGATCTTGGGCTTCTCATTATAGATGAGGAACAGAAATTCGGAGTTTCTTCGAAAGAAAAACTGCGTCAGCTGAAAGCTTCCGTGGACACCCTTACCCTTACAGCCACCCCTATTCCCAGAACCCTTCAATTTTCCCTCTTGGGAGCAAGGGACTTGAGCATAATCAACACTCCCCCACCCAACCGTGTTCCCGTCCAGACTGAAATAATGCTATTCAGCAAGGATGAAATCAAGTCCATAATTGATTATGAGCTGAAACGTTCAGGTCAGGTGTTTTTCGTGCACAACCGTGTCGAAGAACTGGATGCGATATATGATATTCTGCACAGGCTCATGCCTGATATAAGCATTTGCGTCGCTCATGGACAAATGGAATCCAAAATATTGGAAAACAAGATATTGGATTTCATGGCAGGAGAATATGACCTGCTTTTGTGCACCACCATAATTGAAAACGGACTGGACATTCCAAATGCCAACACCATAATTATCAACCAGGCTCAGAACATAGGACTGAGCGACCTTCATCAGTTGCGTGGCCGTGTGGGACGCAGCCGTGTAAAAGGCTTCTGTTATCTCATAGTTCCGCCTCTCACTTCAATTACCGATGACGCACGCAAGAGGCTCAAGGCCATAGAAACTTTCAGTGACCTCGGAAGCGGATTCAACATTGCTATGCAGGATTTGGATATAAGGGGCGCGGGCAATCTTCTCGGTGCTGAACAGAGCGGCTTCATCACCGATATGGGTATGGAAACATATCAGAAAATTCTTGCGGTAGCTATGGATGAACTGGGGCTGGACAGTTTCGACGAGGGTGGAGCTCCGAGAAACGATGCCTTCGTTTCCGAATGTACCATAGAAACGGATATAACCGCACTTATCCCTGAGGATTATGTTAATGTTCAAGTAGAAAAGATACGTATATACAAAGAACTCGATTCAGCTTCTGATGATAAGTCTCTCATGAGGGTGAGGGCCAATATAGAAGACCGTTTCGGCCCTGTTCCTCCTGAACTTGACGCATTGTTCGAGGTTGTACGCATAAGGAGTCTGGGCCGAAGGATGGGTTTTGAAAAAGTGATAATTAAGAACGGTATACTCATATGCTTTTTCATATCCAATCCTATGTCTCCTTATTTCAGGAGCAAGAGATTTGCTGAGTTGGTGGAAAGACTCAACAGTTGTGGCGGAATTTTTGAAATGAAGCAGAAAGACAATTCCCTCAAACTCATATCCAGAAATGTAAACAGCCTGCAGAAGGCATACAAATTATTGACGTCATTATTATGAATCTGATTGCAGATGCCGGTAATACGGTATTGAAAGCCGCTCTCTGTGAAGGAGTTACCCTTGGAAAGACTTTCAGGTATCAAGGCGAAAAAAGAATAGGTTACATTGAAGACCTTTGTCATAAGCTGTATCCTAAGGTATTGGTATATTGTTCGGCCAGGGTCGTTGATGCAGAGGATGTGAAAAGACTTGAGGCCTGTGCAAACAAACTTGTGCTCGTTGACCCCTTGCATAAAGAAGCTTTTGAGGATTTGGATGTGCCTTCATATCTTACTCCTGACGCCATGGCCTGCATAAAGGCAGCAAGGCATATGTTCATGGGTCAAGGCTGTTCCATTTTTGACTTCGGTACTACCCTTTCCTCTATATTTCTGGATGAAAAAGGGGCTTTCATAGGCAGCGCCATATCTCCCGGATGCACCACACGTTTCAGGAGCATCAGCCGTTATGCCAGGAATCTTCCTTTGCTTTCAGAAAGTGAGGACACTGGTATCATAGGACATTCACTTGAAGAATCAATCAGATGTGGAGTTGTATCGGGCATAGTGTTTGAAGTTGAGTCTTATATATCCAATTATCCACAAAACATAAACATTTTTACAGGGGGAGACGCAAATTATTTTGTAAAACGGTCTAAAAGTCCCATCTTTGTAGCTTGTAATCTTGTGCTGATGGGAATAGCGTTAATAGCTTTTGAAAATGAGAATATTTAAACGATATATACTGCCTATATTATTGCTGACGAGCTGCATCCTTGCTTCGGCGGAAGATGGTGTAAATACCGGTTACTCACCATATTCCAAATTCGGAATAGGACGTCTGGGCCAAAGGAATACTGCATACTCGCAGACTATGGGAGGTGTAGGTGTCGCAAACCGCAACCATCGCTACATAAATACACTCAACCCCGCAGCTGTAGCCGCCCGCGATACTCTCGCGTTCATGTGCGACTTTTCCATAGTACAGAACAATTCATACTACCTGTCTCTTATACACATCTGACGCTGCCGACGACTCCTTACGTGTA
>CAMFRR010000201.1 GCA_945982095.1 uncultured Bacteroidales bacterium | reverse complement strand
CGGAGATGTGTATAAGAGACAGGTAGAGAACCAGCAGATGGCAGATTTTAGGCTTCCTATCTTCAAGTCCTTGCCCATCAAGCACAAGTCCATAATAGCCGCGCCGCTTATCAGCGCTTTGAATCTGGAGCCTTACCTTGACGATGACATTGAGGAGGTCAGTACAGGAGGCGAATCCGGGCTTGATGCGAGAGTCTGTGATTTTCAATGGATTCTGGACCTCAGAGAGCAATGTGTAGCCAAGAACATTCCTTTCCGCTTCCATCAGACCGGGGCAAAGCTCTTGAAAGATGGGAAGCTGTACCACATCCCCCGCCGCTATCAGCATAGCCAGGCACAAAAGGCCAAGCTGGACTTTCGCATAGGCCGGGATTTTGTGCCCGAGACAGCAGATGCATCACTCTGGGATGACAACAGCCTTTTATAGTACCTTATCTACAGGATGATGTTGAAAATCCAGCCGCTCAGTATGATGAATATGGTGACAGTTCCGAAGAAGATGCCTATGAGTTTCCAAGTCATCACTTTTTTGAGCATTGTAGCCTCAGGGAGCGACAGGCCCACAACCGCCATCATAAACGATATGGCTGTGCCCAAGGCTACTCCTTTCTGAACAAATGCCTCTACAAGAGGGATGATGCCTGCAGCATTTGAATACATTGGCACTGCGAGCACAACAGCGAGAGGGACAGTCCACCACTGCCCCGAGCCAAGAGCAGCGCTGAAAAAGCCTTCCGGCACATATCCGTGTATACCGGCGCCTATGGCGATTCCAATCAGCACATAAATGACGACGCCCCTGACTATGCCCCAGCTATCTTTCAGAATATCCGGCAGACGCTTCCAGAATGAGGTATTGTCTTCTATCCATGCCTGAGCCTCTGCAATGCTCTGCTGTTGAATCTGAATCACCCATGGCGAAAGGAAGCGCTCCAGGTGGAAACGGCCGAGGATGATGCCGCCGATTGAGCCCAGAAGAATGCCGGAGAGCACATATATAAGCGTCACCTTGACACCGAATGTTCCCAGGAACATAGCTACGGCCACCTCATTGACCAGAGGAGAGGTAATCAGGAAAGAAAAAGTCACCCCCAGTGGAATGCCGCCTTTGACAAAGCCTATGAAGAGAGGAATGCTCGAGCAGGAGCAGAATGGAGTGATGGAGCCGAAAAGCGACGCCAAAAGGTAGTCCAGCCCGTAGAGTTTGTGACCATGGAGGAAATTCCTGAGCCTGTCTATAGGGAAATAAGCATTGATTATTCCCATCACCGCACTTATCAGGAACAGCAGGATGAGAATTTTCAGTGAATCATAGAAGAAAAAGTTGACGGCCTGTCCTAACTTCGTGGCTGAGTCCAGGCCGAAGATTCCATATACAAGCCAGTCCGCAAATGATTGTATCATATCCTCCTCTCCCCATCAATTTCGGTCAAATAGAAATCCCGCATCTTCACTTTGATTTCATCACGCACTCTGCGGAACTCATTCAGAAGCTCCTCTTCCTTTCCCTTGAAAGCATCCGGGTCATCGAATCCTATATGAAGCCTCTTTCCCACCCTGCCTGTGAACATAGGACAGGACTCATTCGCTCCTCCGCAAACGGTGATTACGTAATCCCAGGACTCGCCAAGATATTGGTCTATATTCTTGGGATAATGAGCGCTGATGTCGATGCCTATTTCAGCCATCACCTTTATTCCCAGGGGATGAACCTCTGACGCAGGTTTGGTACCCGCAGAATGGACATCAAGCTGTGGGTCAAGGCTTTGCAGTATACCCTGAGCCATCTGGCTGCGGCAGCGATTGCCGGTACAAAGAACTAAAATACGTATCATTTTTCTATAATAAAATCATAATTGAATAAGCGTTTCATTGAGCTAAAGGGATTTCAGAAGTGAAGATATTTCATCAACTGTGAGTACCTTGCCGACTGAAAGGACCTTCCCATCTACCACAAGGGCCGGCGTGCGCATAATTCCGTAGGAGATGATCTTTTCTATGTCGGTTATCTTCTCAACGCTTACATTGATACCCATAGCTTTAACAGCGTCTTCAGTGTTCTTTGTCAGGATTGCGCACTTGCTGCAGCATCCTGTTCCCAATACTTTGATTTCCATTTTATTAGACTGTTTTATTTATTTGTATTTCGTAGAATAACGAACATATTCTGGCAAATAAGAGGGACAGCTGTCCCCCTATTCTACTTACAACTGCATTTGCAATTGCTTTCGTCTGTCTGCTTATTACTGTTGCACGGACATTTGGCAATGAACTCTTCAAACAGAAGTTTGCACTCTTTCCAACTTTCCTGATCTATGCAGTACCTGGTGCGGAGTCCGTCAATCTCACCTTTGATGAGTCCTGCCTCTTTAAGTTCCGAAAGATGCTGCGAGCAAGTAGCCTTGGCAATTGGCAGCTTTTCGTGCAACTGCCCGAAGAAGCATTCATCCTGAGTAGCAAGGAATTCCATAATGGCTATCCTTGCCGGATTGCCCAAAGCCTTGGCGTATCTCGCCAGCCTTTCCTGTTTGTAAGTATATTCTTTTTCTGTCATCTTGACTTCCATTGTTTATTGTTCGCAAATATACGAACAAAAGCTAAATAAACAAAAGTTTATACTTGGACAGGATTGAAGTGTGCAGCCATTTTCATGCAATGAGCTCACTTTGAGGCTATATCAGCTGTCCAGAAGAAAAGTGGGTGACCTTTACTGATTGTTCTTCAGCCACTCGACACGTCTCTGGTCAGGAAGATGCTTCACTTTGAAGTCAGAGAACTTGGCCTTGAATCCCTGACCGTCAGGACAGGCTGCAACAGGTCCAACCATAAGAGGACAATTGTCCTGCATCCAGAGAGTTCGCATCATAGTATATTCCTTGTCGTCAAAGCTGTAATAGAGCTCAATTGCAT
>CAMFRR010000200.1 GCA_945982095.1 uncultured Bacteroidales bacterium | reverse complement strand
ACATGGGGTCGTATCTCCTGGCGCTGAATCCGCCCTTGTGGCGCAGAAGGTCTTCTACGCTTATTTTGTATATGTTTTTGTCTCTTATGCAGGAACACAGATCTTCGTCATTCAAGATTCCATCCGGTCCGAACACCTTGTCGTCCAGCGACAAGAGCCCCATCTCTTCCATCTTCATTATCCCCACCGCAGTTACGAGCTTGCTCACTGAAGCAATTCTCATGATATCCGAGGCTTCCATCAGGGTTCCGGCTTTGGCATCTGAATATCCATAACCCTTGCAGTACACCAGGGCATCATTCTTCATCACCGCCAGTTGAGCTCCATGGAACTCATATTTTTTCATATAAGCTTCAACAGCCTCATCTATTTCCTGTACTGACTCACAACTGTTGTTATTCAAAACCGACAAATCCTGCGTAGGTCCGAAGGACAACTGACGCAGGACTATCTGTAAAGTGCAAATCAAAGCGCTCAGACTCATCTTCTGTGTTTCTCCGCCTTTTGTGCAAATGAGATGATAACGTCTGCAGTGCCGTCTATTCCCAATACCGAAGAATCCAGGCAAAGGTCATATTCAGAGGCCCTGCCCCAATGTCCCAAGGTATAACAGTTGTAGAAATCTTCCCTTTTGCTGTCTTTTCTTGCTATGATTTTCCTTGCCTCGCTCCTGTCCAGGTTCTTGCGGCGCATCACTCTCTCCACCCTTATGTCCAGGGAAGAGCTTAAGAAAACGCTTACCACATTGTCCATGTCGCGCAGCACATAATTGGCGCAGCGGCCCACGATGACGCAGGGCCCTTTGGCTGCAATATCCCTTATGGCCTGGCACTGCATCTGGAACAGCATATTGTCGCCCATATAGTTGGATGCGTTCCAGCTGTTGGTTGAGAAAAGCCTGGAAAGACTGAAAAGATGGTGTTTTTCATCCACCTTCTTAAAAATGTCGGGGCTGTATCCATATTCCTTCGCCACTTCCTGCAACAGGCTGTCGTCATAGACGGGAAGACCAAGTTTTTCGCCTATCCTTGCGGCGACAGTGCGTCCTCCGGCTCCATATTCACGTCCTATGGATATGATGAAATTATCCATTGTTATTTGCTTATTTGATGTTGCTGCCGAGGATAGAAGGGTCATCTCCATCCTGGAGTTTGTTGAACTTCTTCATTAAGGTCAAGACCATCACCAGTGTTATGGTTGAGGCAATCAGGTCAGACAGAGGATAGCTCAGCCAAATGCCGTCGCTGCCGAATATGAGGGGTAAACCATATACGGCAGGCAGGAGGAAGAGAAGCTGGCGGCTCAGAGAAAGGAATATGCTCTTGTTTACCATGCCCAGACTCTGGAAAAGGTTGGTGCTGACCATCTGGAAGCCCACCATAGGGAACACTATGTTCATCAGACGTATGCCCCTCACGGCCATATCCAGCAGTTGAGGGTCAGAGGTGAATATTCTGCACATAGGCATTGAAAGCAGCTCACTGGCCAGAAATCCCACGCCGGCCACTCCAATGCCCCATTTGACCGTAAGCTTGTAAATGTCCTTCACCCTTGAATACCTGCGGGCTCCATAGTTGTAACCGGCTATAGGCTGCATGCCCTGGTTCAGACCCATCACAATCATGAGGAAAAGGAAGCTTATGCGGTGAATGATGCTGAACGCACCTATTCCCAAATCACCCAAATACTTGAGCATCTGCTGGTTGAGGAAAAGGGTCACAATGCATGCGGCGCTGTTCATCAGGAAAGGGCCCATTCCTATGGCGAGGCTCTCCTTTGCGATACGCCAATCGAACCTGACTATGCCCTTTTCGAAATGGAGCATCCTCGAACGGTTGTTGAACACGGTCATGATTATCACCAGAGCCACTGTCTGTGCGATGACGGTGGCAATGGCTGCGCCCTTCACTCCCATATCGAAGGTGAATATGAAAATTGGGTCCAGCACGGTGTTGAAGATGACAGTGAAAATGGTGAGGCCCATTGCAAACTTGGGGTTACCTCCGCTTCGCATGGCGGAATTCAGGCCCATATACAGATGCGTGATTGCATTGCCGTACAGGATAATCTGCATGTAGTCGCGGGCGTAGGGGAGTGTGTTCTCCGTTGCACCGAAGAAACATAATATGGGGTCGAGCCATATTGTGCAGGCTATCATGAACAAGATTCCGACTACAAGGTTGAGGCTCACTATGTTACCCAGGACCTTATTTGCCCCTTCGTAATTTTTCTGCCCCAAAAGTACCGATAAGATGGTGGCGCCGCCCACACCGACCAGGGTACCGAAGGCGGTGGAAAGGTTCATCAGTGGGAAGCATACTCCGAGACCGCTGATGGCAAGGGATCCTATGCCGTTGCCTATGAATATGCTGTCCACCATATTGTACAAAGAAGATGCAGTCATCGCTATGATTGCGGGAACTGCATAATCCTTAAGAAGTGAACTTATTTTCTTTGTCCCCAGTTCAAGGGTGTTCTGTTTGGAATCCATCAGTTGTGTCGGGGCGGTGTTTATTCAGGCTTGTCCACGATGTCTATCTCGAACACAAGAGGTGCATATGACGGTATCACCTTGTTGCTGCCGTTGACTCCATAACCCCAGTTGGATATGAACACAGCGTCGCCGGATTCGAAAGGATGCATGTTCCACAAAGCCAAGCTGAAGCCGCTAACCACGCTGTTCTCTCCCATCTTTATGCTGAGGCTGTCGCTGGCCCAGGTGATTGATGCCGGAGTATAGCTTGAGGTCCTGCTGCCGAGGCCGTATTTGATGGCAGTGTCTTTGATATTGGTGTCGAACACCTTGCCGTTGAGCATTCTGCCCACATATTCTATATATACAACCGAATCGGCGGGAATGACCACATCATGTTCCTGTCTCTTATACACATCTGACGCTGCCGACGACTCCTTACGTG
>CAMFRR010000199.1 GCA_945982095.1 uncultured Bacteroidales bacterium | reverse complement strand
TCTGGATCATAATAAGTTATAACTTGCGAAACTTGAGTAATGAACATTATTGTAAAAACTTTCGGGGGCGGAGTGTGCTGCCGTCCTGATACTTCATGGGAGAAAGAAAACCGGGACTTCTACTGCCCGGAGTGCGCCGGTGCCATCCATTGGGCACCGGTAGTTTTCGCGCGCATATCAAAGGCAGGAAAATGTGTAGGGGAAAAGTTCGCATCAAGATATTATGATGCCATGGGCTTCGGAATGCTGATGTACATCGGTGACCTCCTTCCGGACATAGCATCAGCCTCATGCGCGGACCACACTACGATTCTCCCCTTTCCTCTTTACAATACTGTCGTATTTGACAACCCTGACAACATCTTTTCCCTCAAAGCTGACGGAGCTTTGCTCTACAGTTGCAGCACCCTGGGATGCCGTAAAACACTTGAAGAGGCTATATGCAAGTCTTCCGTGCTTACATCATTGCGCACAGGCGACATCGTTGCTGTAGAGCTCTCAGAGCCATGCCTTCTTTCATCCCGCAGCGATAAAGAAAAAGTCGTTGCCGCTACATTCTGCGACAACGACCTGTTCGATTTCAAGATTATCTGGTAACAAATCCTTTGGCCGTGAGGAAATCCCAGATGCGGTCAAGGTGAGTATATGAGCCTGTTCCAGGACTGCTGGTGCGCTGGAAGCAGTGTTTGCGAAGGGCAAGGGTATGCAGTTCGCTCTGGATGCCCATCGCACGCATCTTCTCCCAACATTTTACGGAATTCATTGATGCCCAGCCATCTGCATCGCCATGGATGAAGAGCATCGGGGCTGTTGCAAGGTCGAAGGAGAACTCCGGTACAAGAATGTTTGAATCCTCGTTTCCTCCCTGGATATTGTGCTGGTCTTCGCCATCGGTCAGGGCATAGGCTGGGTATATCCCTATTCCCCACTGCACATTGCAAGGGACTTTCTTGTCTATTTCGTCAATAGGAAGATATGCTTTGTGGAGAGATGAGGTTACGCCCATCAGGGTAAGGTGCTGAGCTTTCATCTGTCATCGCTGCAATCTGATGTTCCTGTGCATCAGGCATTTTTCCTTTTGGCCATACCAGTTCCCTCTGAGGCGTAGCAAAAGCGCACACGCAACTCAGCAAACCAATCAAAATCAGGGTACGTTTCATTTTGTATCTTATTTATTATGACACATTTATGTATAAACATACAAATTTAATGATTTTCTGTCAATTCATATGATGAGTCTCTACAGGGCGCGGCCAATCCAGCGGCGGCTTTTCAGGTACAACCCGCATACAAAGGCCATGGTACCCCCATAAACGGCCTCAGCACTCCAGCAGACAGCCACATCCAGTTTCAGAGAGCCGATTATGATTGCACAATAGATGACATATATCACCAGAGCGGTTCCTTCAAGGGCAAAGGCAGACTTGGTATTGCCCGTTCCTGAAGTTGCCTGAAAAAACATGAAAGCAGGAACAGTCAGCAGATAACTTGCGCAAAGTACCCATAAAGATGGCACAGTATCTACAATCAAATCAGGTATGTTGGTATATATCCGGATGACATATTCCGGGAACAAAGAGAACAGAAACAAAAGAGGAATAATCAGTATATAACTGATTTTCAATAATTTACCCACAATAGGCAGAACAAGGTCATTCCGTCCCTCACCGATGGCATTGCTCACAAGCGTACTGCACGTGGATGCAAAAGCCATAAGGACCATCCATATCAGGCCGGAGATATTCCTTATGATATTGGATACGGCAAGGGCTCTCTCGCCTGTGTGTTCGATAAACAGGAAAAAGATGAACCAGGTGGAGATGGAAAGGAAATTCTGAACCATAGTCCAGCCTGAAACCGAGAATATTGACCTCATTGTGTCCCAAGATGCCCTTGAAGGTTTGTTCAAACCATATTTGTCTGTATCACAGCGCTTTGAAGTATAGACAATGAAAAAAATCAGCGAAACAAGTTCTGCGAGTGTCGAACCAATTGCTGCTCCGGCAATTCCCAAAGCCGGGAAACCGAATTTTCCGAAAATAAGCACCCAGTTGAACAAGATATTGGACATCAGCATCACCAAGGAGTTGATACTCAATGCCTTGGTTTGCGTAGTCCCGATATAGAACGACCTGAACATCGCCGTGGAGAATCCGAACACAAGTCCCATCACCCTCCATCGGACATAGCTGAGTGAAGCGTTGTAAATATTGTCCGAGCTGATTATCAGTCCCATTATTTTCGGAGACAGCCACTCAGACGCAGCGGTTATCACCACCGCCAGTGCCAGAAGGAAATACAAGCCATGCCAGAATACCTCCCCAGCTTGCCTGTAGTGTCCTTCTCCGTTTCTCCGTCCAATGATTATCTGCACGCCAATGCTGAAGCCAAGGCCTAGCATGAAAATGACCATATAATACACTCCGGCCAAAGCAGATGCTCCAATCTCAATCTCCCCCACCCTGCCAAGGAATGCTGTGTCAGTCATACCTATCATCTGCTCCATCACAAGGCTTATGAGAATCGGATAAGCTATCTTCCAAATTCTTCCATAAGAATACCTGCTGTCTATTTCTCTTGCCTCCATACCTGATAAAAATTAAACAATTCAGTGAGCCAAGGGCAGGCTTTTGGTCAGCCTCAGCCCCCTCCGTAAATCGGACTGCAAAGGTAGTGTTTTTTATATAATGCAAAACGTCCGGGAATATAGCAGTTTTACGGCGTAAGGTACTTCTGGTTACCGTTTACAACAAATCGAAATAATAGTTATATTTGCAGCTTTGTTATGAAACCGAACATGAAAATTTTTGATAGTATGAAAAAGTTAAAGAAAATGAATAGAATTTCAAGTTTATTGCTCCTGCTTACGATGGTATTCGTGCTTGCTTCATGTGCGAAGACTAATGATGGAGAAATGTCTGAGTTAAACAATC
>CAMFRR010000198.1 GCA_945982095.1 uncultured Bacteroidales bacterium | reverse complement strand
CACGTAAGGAGTCGTCGGCAGCGTCAGATGTGTATAAGAGACAGGCATAATTATTGGCAAAGGCGGCGCGGCGCTGAAAAAGACTGGCACACAGGCCCGTATAGAGATGGAAGATTTCTTCCAGAAGAAGGTGTTCCTCAGCACCTATGTGAAAGTGGACCCTGACTGGAGGGAGAGCAAGAAAGAATTGAAGCGTTTCGGATACGAGTTTTAGGATATGGAAGAGAAGAAGACAGAAGAGAAGGAGCTCAAGATGACCGGCCTGTTCAAGGACTGGTTCCTCGACTATTCGTCATATGTAATACTGGACAGGGCCGTTCCCCACATTGAGGACGGTCTCAAACCTGTTCAGAGGCGTATATTGCACGCCATGTACGTGAATGGTGACGGATCCATGACCAAGAGTGCAAAGGTGCAAGGCCAGGCCATGGCCTACCATCCCCACGGAGACTCATCCATTTACGGAGCCATGGTTACCATGGGTCAGAAAGGCCTGCTTATGGACACCCAGGGCAACTGGGGCAATATACTCACAGGCGACGGGGCTGCTGCGCCTCGATACACCGAGTGCCGTCTGAGCAAGCTGGCCCTCGAGGTGATGTTCAACAAGAAGACCACCAGATGGATGAAGAGCTATGACGGCCGTGCAGACGAGCCCGTGGCCCTTCCCGCAAAATTTCCTCTTCTGCTGGCTCAGGGAACTGAAGGCATTGCCGTCGGCATGGCCTGCAAGATACTCCCCCACAACATAAACGAGCTACTTGATGCCTCCATAGCCATACTCAAGGGCGAAGAATTCACTATTTATCCTGATTTTCCCACAGGCGGTTCGGCTGACTGCAGCAAGTACAACCATGGCAAACGCGGCGGCAGCATAAAGGTTCGCGCCAAGATTGAGAAGATTGACAAGAACACGGTGGCCATAACTGAGATACCTTACGGCAAGACCACTGAGAGCATAAAGGACAGCATTAACAAGGCCAAGGAGCAGGGCAAGATACGCATAAGGAAAATTGACGACCTTACTGCGGCCAAAGCCAATATATTGGTACACCTGCCTAATGACGTCAGCCCTGACAAAACCATTGACGCCCTTTACGCATTCACAGACTGCGAGGTTAACATCAGCCCTAACGCCTGCGTAATTGTCAACAACAGGCCTGAGTTCTGGGGTACTGACGACATACTGCGCTACAACACAGAGCACACCCGCGAGCTTTTGCGCCAGGAGCTGGAGATACGCATGAACGAGCTGGAGGACGCATGGCACTACAGCAGCCTTGAGCGCATCTATTTCGAGAACAAGGGCTACAAGATACTGGAAGATGAGGCAGCAAGCTGGGAAGAGCAGTTGGAGCGCACCTTCTCACGAATGAAGGAATTCCAGTCCATGCTCAAGCGCGAGATCAAGATGGATGACATTCTTGCCCTGGTGGAGAAGCCTGTACGAAAGATTTCCAAGTTCGACATAAAGGCAGCCCTTGAGAAGATTCGCGGCATAGAGGAAGAAATGGCCCAGGTGCAGGATAATCTCAAGCATCTGACAAGATACGCCATAGAGTATTATGAGCGTATAAAGAAAAAATATGCAGGGGAAGATAAATTCCCACGCCTCACTGAAATCACTGAGTTCGAGACCATTGCAGCCACGAAAGTGGCTTCCAACAATGCAAGGCTCTACGCCAACAAGGAAGACGGTTTCGTGGGTATAAACCTCAAGAAAGAGGACAACGGAGAATTCGTGTGCGACTGTTCCGACCTCAGCGAGATAATTGTTTTCAACAAGAACGGCAAATATCGTGTAACCAAGGTAAGCGACAAGGCCTTCTTCGGAAAGGATATTATGTATGTGGGTCTTTTCAACCGCGGAGACAGCCGCATGACCTACAATGCCATATATAAGGATGGCGCCACGGGAATATATTATGCCAAGAGATTCTCTGTTACAGGCATAACCCGAGACAAGGAATATGACCTCACCATGGGAAGCGAAAAGACCAATGTACTGTGGTTCACTGCCAACCGCAACGCAGAGGCCGAGACCTTGAAGATATACCTCAGGCCAAGACCTAAGCTGAAAAAGCTGGTGATTGAATTCAACTTTGCCGATATGCTGGTCAAGGGCCGTTCGAGCAGGGGCAATGTGGTCAGCAAGTTCCCAATCAAAAGCATCACTCAGGTGGGCAAGGCCGTCTCTACCATAGGAGGAAAGGACCTTTGGTTCGATACCGACATCCAGAGGCTCAACGAGGACGGACGCGGCCTGTATCTGGGCCAGTTCGGAAACAATGACCATGTGCTTGCCATATATAAGGACGGCAGATACCAGACCACGAGCACAGACCTGAGCAGCCGCTACCAGGGCGAAATCCTTCGAATAGAAAAGCTGGATCCGAACAAGGTTTGGAGCGCCATTTACTATGATGGAGAAGTCAACTGCTTCTATATCAAGAGGTTCAGTTTTGAAACATCAGAAGATGTCGTAAGTTTTGTACCTGACAGCAAGGGCTCTTACTTCGTTGCCATTTGCGATGACCTGCATCCTCAGATGAAGCTTGTCTTCGCCGGCAAGAACGAAGGACGTGAGGCTGAAATCGTTAACGTGGAAGAGTTCATCGCAAAGAAAGGCATAGGAGCCAAGGGCAAGAGGGTCAGCACTTTCGTGGTAGGCACTGCCGAATTCATAGAAGGGCTGGTACTCCCAGAGGACAATGCCGGCGAGGGAGATATGGAAGAGTATATGAATGCCGAAGACAGCGACAACACGGAGGCGGCAGATTTTGAAGGTCCTACAGTCGAGACCGAGGATTATTATCCCGGAGACGAATTCACTTTGTTCTAAACCATCATGATTATTGCATTGACTGGCTTTATGGGATGTGGCAAGTCCAGTGTCTGTCTCTTATACACATCTGACGCTGCCGACGACTCCTTAC
>CAMFRR010000197.1 GCA_945982095.1 uncultured Bacteroidales bacterium | reverse complement strand
ACACGTAAGGAGTCGTCGGCAGCGTCAGATGTGTATAAGAGACAGTATATAGGCTATCTTGGCAGCGAAGTCTGCCGTTCTGTAGCGTCTGCCCATATTTTCCAAAATCGTGTCTGAGCCGCTTTGGAGGGGGATGTGGAAGTGGGGAAGTATCTTGCTCGTGCCTGTGGCTATCCAATCCACAATCTCTTCCGTGAGAAGGTTGGGTTCAATGGAGCTGATGCGGTAGCGTTCAATGCCCTCGACCCGGCTAAGGGCCTGGAGCAGACTGAAGAAGCTCTCGCCCGTGCTTTTGCCGAAATCGCCTGTATTGACCCCTGTCACAACTATTTCCTTAATCCCGCTTTGTGCTATAGCTTCCGCTTTTTCCACTATGTCCGATATGGGCTCATTGCGGCTTTCTCCGCGGGCATAAGGAACTGTACAATAATGGCATTTGTAGTCGCATCCGTCCTGAACCTTGAGGAAGGAACGGGTACGCTCGCTGCTGCTGTAGGCTCCGAAATAGTTGCCCTTGGCGCAGTCAGTCTCGGCCGCGGCACCTTCTGTCTCTCCCTTCAATCCATTGATATAAGCTGCTACGGCGGCCTTTTCGTTGGCTCCGAAAACCCTTGAAACGCCTTCAATCCGACTTATTTCCTCACGGCGCAATTCAGCAGAACATCCTGTCACAACTATGGATGCCAAGGGGTTGATTCTGTGGAGTTTACGTATGATGTTGCGGGATTTCTTGTCGGAATGCTCGGTTACGGAGCAAGTGTTCACAAGGAATACATCTGCCTCCCCGCTGGTCCAGGATACGCTCTCCCAGCCGTATGCCGCCAAACCCCTCTGATATGTGCTGGTCTCTGCATAGTTGAGCTTGCAGCCCAGTGTGACATATGATATTTTCTTCATAAATTCTTTATTCTTTTTCACCGGCCTGCTGCATCTGACCGGCCTGCTGCCTCATACCCTCTGCCGGTTCTCCAAAGGACCCAGGCCAGACTGCACTCACGCTGCTGCGCATGCAAGGCCCGTCCACAGGGGGATTATGCTTGCTCACAGTCACTTTCATGGACAAAACCTGCGGAAAAGCCCCTTGCACTTCACTCAAAATCCTGTGCACCAGGGTTTCCAGCAGATTCACCCTTTCACCCCTCATCACTGAGGCAATCACGCGATAAACGGCCCCATAGTTCAGGGCGTCCTCCAAGTCATCAGTCTCTCCCGCAATCCCACGGTACGAAGCCTCAAAGTCCACGGTGAACACATTGCCCTTAATCTTTTCATCTTCCCTGCAGCCGTGAAATCCCACGAACTGCATGTTTTCTAAGCATATAGTATAAATACACATGGTCTTTTTCCTATTTCTGGCCTGTTCTTTTTCCACTCTTCCACACTCATGGTCCTTATGAACTCATCCTCAGCACTTATATTGACGGCGATGCACAGTCGCGTTCCACCCTTGCACACTGAAAGAATGTCGGCAAGCATGGAATCATTCCTGTAGGGGGTTTCGATGAAAATCTGGCTCTGTGACAGCCTGGCCGAATTCCTTTCCAACTCCTGCAGTCTCTTGCGCCTGGCCTCGGTCTTCGCCGGGAGATAGCCGTGGAAACAGAAACTCTGCCCGTTCATGCCCGAAGCCATCAAGGCCATCATCAGGGATGAAGGCCCGACTATAGGCACCACAGGTATGCCATGTCTGTGGCACAGTTCCACCAAAGCCGCCCCAGGGTCAGCAACTGCAGGAAGGCCGGCTTCGCTCAGCAGACCCACATTCCTGCCGCCTTCGAAGAGCTTAAGCAGCGAGGCAATCTGTGCGGCTTCTGTGTGTTCGTTGAGTTCGTGCAACTCCAGTTCATCAATATGTCCTTTCTTGCCGGCTGCACTGAGGAAACGGCGCGCTGTGCGAAGCTCCTCCACTACAAAGCAGTCCAGAGTTTCAATTATCTCGAATTCTCTGCGCGGCAAGAAATTCTCCAATGCACCTTCTGCCAAAGGTGTGGGCAGAAGAAAGAGAGTACCTTTATTTTTGTTCATCAAGTATTATAGTCTTACGTTTCTTGGACTTTGTGGCCTCCATCTGCAACAGGGCCTCACGTTTGGCTTTGTCGGAGAACAGACGCTTGAACCATTCCGGGAAGTTGTCGAATTCCTGCTGCCAGGTGACGCCTATGCCGTTGCGCTGGCTGTTGTCCAGGAAGTTGGAATACGAGTCGGCCGAATGTGAGAAGGCCATTACTCGCAGGGCACCGGAGCGTGTCACCTTGTACTGCACATCGAAATCTCCGAAGAAGGTGTCGCTGTTGGTGGTCAGGTTCTGCTTGTTTCCGAAGTTGCCGCCAATAATCACCCTGTTGTTGAAGAGCTGGGTGCTGAGGGCGACATCGAACAGATTGGCTCCGCTTTCAGTAGGCTGGTAGTTCAGTCCGAGGTCAAGAGGAATGTCCAGTTTGTTGAATATGTTGTTGACCTGGTTGGCCATGATTTCGGATACGTTGCTGAAGAGCAGAGAACTGTTGTTCACGATGCCGCTCTGCTCGTCGGGCAGGAAGTTGTTGGACAAGAGCAGGGAGAGGAACTGTTTCTGCACCTTGTCTTCGGTGCTGAGGGCGCTCTCCACGCTGGATTTGATGCTTGGGTTCAGGTCAGGAATATTGATGCTGAACTTGATCTCCGGGTTCCTTAGGCTATTGTGTATGCCCAGGCCGCATTGGACTGTCCTTCGTCCGTCGCTACCCTGATTGTCCGCGATGAGTGAGGCTATGGATGCCTTGGTTTCGTAGTTCGCATTCAGGTCCACAGTGCTGTCGAAAATATCCCCGACGAACTTGATGGAGCTTCCGTTCTCGATCTGGAACACTCTGCGTACCAAGTTGCTGGCATTGATGTCCACCTTACCTTCTGTCAGGACATAGTCGCCATATATGCCATATTCCACCGTTGCTGTGT
>CAMFRR010000196.1 GCA_945982095.1 uncultured Bacteroidales bacterium | reverse complement strand
ACACGTAAGGAGTCGTCGGCAGCGTCAGATGTGTATAAGAGACAGGCCCAAGCCTATGATGTCATATGCACTCAAGTCCAGACGCCTGTTGTCCAAGGGATCTATTTCATGTACGCTGACAGTCCATCCCTCGCCCTCTAGTCGGCCCTTGAGCATATTGGTGATGTAACGTGTGTTGAATGTTCCGGTAAAGTATATCAGCAGACAGTTCATCTTTTCTTCTTTTTCAGGATGAGATTGCGGAAGTAGCGGCCATATTTGCCCAAGTCTTCTTCTTTCTTGGTTTTAACTTCGTCCAGGAATGTCTTCTTGCCCAGGGTTATAAGATTTACAAGACCTCGGGTCTCAAAATATTCGTAGCAGCGTTTATACCCTATGGAAGTAATCAGCCAGCGGCCGTCTTCTTTTCTGTAGTCTACATAGTAGATGGCGGCTCCGTGCAGCTTCATCTTGTACTTCTGGTGCAGAAGATAGTCCTCGAGGTACCAGGTGGCCTTGGCGTGTGAAGGGTCAGTTATGTCAATTTCTCCGCCATGGATGAGATGGGTGGATGGCATGTTCAGACCCATGACGCTGCAGAGGAAAGATATCACTTCATCTTTGCCTCTATATGACATTGAACCGTTTCCATATGCTGATTCCACATCGTCTGCAAAGCATTCTGCCAGCCCGTCAAAATCCCTGGTGTCCAGGCATCTCTGGTATTTGGCCTGCAACTTGCGTATCGCCTCGATGCTTTCGAGACGTTCCAGTCTTTCTTCTATTGTCATAACAGTTTAAAAAATCTTGAGGCGTCTGATAAGCCTCAGAACACAAGTTGGAATGAGCGCGACCAGCA
The DNA here is from genome assembly GCA_945982095.1 of uncultured Bacteroidales bacterium. Taxonomy (GTDB): domain Bacteria; phylum Bacteroidota; class Bacteroidia; order Bacteroidales; family UBA932; genus Cryptobacteroides. The sequence goes on along the minus strand of CAMFRR010000196.1, from coordinate 2,117 downwards.
CGTGCAGGAATTTGGCCGTGAGTCCGGGAGTGATCTGGGCCCTTCCCCTGAGAGCGGCCTTAACACTCTTGCGGGCCAATCTTTCAGGAGTCATTATGAAGCCAAAGGCCAGGCCCAGCTTCATAAGAGCAGGCTTGATGTTGTAAAGGGTGGTGGCTATGGCGCCGGGGCGTACGCAGGTGACGTTGACGCCCTTGTCCTTGAGCTCTATGTGAGTGGAGCGGGAGAATAGTTTGAGAAAGCCCTTTGTGGATGAGTATGTGGCCATCCTTTGTATACCGAATCCTGAGGTCACTGAGCTTATATTGATTATATAACCCTTATGCCTCTTCACCATGTCTTTTGCAAAATGGTAGACCAGCATTGCCGGGGTGTAGACGTGGAGCATGAGTATGAGAGAATTGAAGCCTTCTGAATCATCCAGAAAATCTCTGTCGTGATACACTCCCGCATTGTTCACCAGAAACTCCACCTCAAATCCTTTCTGTTGGCAGTAGTCATAGAGGCTTTTTGCTGATTCTGTCTTGCCGAGATCCATGCAGCATGTTTCCACTTTGACAGGAAATGCTTCACGGATTTCTGAGGCCTTTTGTTCCAAAGCCTCGGCTTCATTGCTGACTATAATCAGATTATAACCATATTCGGCAAGTACTCTAGCAAATTGGAAACCTATTCCAGAGCTTGCTCCGCTTACTAATGCATACGATTCTTTCATGAGAAAACTTTACTAAAGGGACCGCAAACTTAGCAAAAATTTCTCAAAAGGAACGAAAAATAAGGAAATATTTACAAATTCTTCCTCTATTCCAGTCCTAAGAGACGAGTTCGGGCCAGACTGCAGGCTCCTATGGCACCGCATTTCGAGCCCAGTCGGCTGAACTTTATCTCAGTTTCCTTGCACACCAGGCGCAACGAATATTTATTGATGGCAGTCATCATAGGCAGAAGCAGGTAGTCCTTGGCTTCGGACAGCAAACCTCCCACAACCACAAGCTGAGGATTGAAGATGTTGATGACTCCTGCCAGCCCCTTCCCAAGGTTGCTGCCCACTTCCTCGATGGCCTCTATCGCAAGCACATCCTCATTCTTGAGGGCTTCCATAATGTCTCCCAGCGAAGGCGTCTCTTTCTCATTGTACTTTGCCCTGAGAGTTGAGGCCATTCCGCTGTCCAATTTCTCCTTGACTATACGGCTCAAGGCCATGCCCGAGGCTCCTGTTTCCAGACAGCCTGTCTTGCCGCATTGGCATATGTGTCCGTTGGAGAGCATAGGGAAGTGGCCTATTTCTCCTGAGAAGCCTGATTGTCCGTAGTATAGCTTGCCGTCCAGAATGAGTCCCATGCCCAGACCCCAGCTGGCATTGATGAACACTATGTTCTTCTCGTCCTGAATTATGCCGTTGGTGTATTCTCCGTAGGTCATGGCACGGGAATCATTCTCTATGAAGACAGGGCCTTGAAGCATCTGCTCCAGTACTTCGGATATTGGCCTGTTCTCATCTATGAAGTAAGACATGCTGTAGCCTGTGCTGTGGTTGACGCGGCCTGTGAATCCGAAGCAATAGGCCATCACTTCATCACGGTTTATTTCTGCTTCCGTGAGGCAGCGCCCTATGATTTGGCACATGTCCTGATATCTGGATTCGCTGTTGTCCAACACGAACTTTACATCGTGGAATACCTGTACGACCTGGCCTTTGAAATTGGTTACGGCTATGGTTATGGTTTCCCTGTGTACCTCAGTGCCCACGAAATAACCGGCAGATGGATTGAGACCGTACAGGGACGGCTTGCGCCCGCCCGAAGTGCCTGCCTTGCCTAAGTCTTCGAGCAACCCCGCATCCATCAATTCGCTCACGCATTTCGTGGCTGTGGGTATGCTGACCTCCAGCTCCGCTCCGAGATCCGGTATGCTGAAGTCTCCGTTATGGATACAGTGGCTTATAATGTCTCTTTTGAGGGCTCCGTTCCTGCCCTGAAGGGTTTCAACTGATGCTGCCATTATTTTTTCCAATATTTTTCGATTTCTTCAAGTGTCTTGCCCGTGGTTTCAGGGACAAGTTTCCATATTATGAGCATGTAAGGAATGCACATTGCCGCGAAAAAGAAGAAGGTGCC
>CAMFRR010000195.1 GCA_945982095.1 uncultured Bacteroidales bacterium | reverse complement strand
GGCCTCCACTATGTGTTCGAGGAAGCGGCTGTCGGTCTCGGATATGCGGTGGCAGGGATTTTCGGCGTAGAAAGTGCCGTATTTCAGAAAGACGCTCTCCTGCTGCCTCTCATCGGAAATGAAATCGGCGCTGAATTCCACTATGTAGCCCTCCTGGTCCGTAGGGGAGTTGAATGAATGTATCATGCCCGGGGCGAGGAAAAATACTGTATTTGGGGTGACGTCATAAATGTTGAAGTCAACAGTATGTGTGCCCCCGCCTGTCTTGAACCATATCACGGTGTAGAAATCGTGGGTGTGCAGTTCTCCGGGTATGAAATTGTCGGCCGAAAAGGCATCGTGCATGGTTTTTACCTTAAATCCGTCGCCCTCTTCCAATACTGCTGATGAAAGGCTGTATTTCTTGTAGAAGTGGCTTTCTCTGAATATGTGTCCCATATGGCATTTTTTTCGCAAGTTATGGTAAATTTAAGCAATTACAAAATTTTTGCTCATATTTACCATTCTTGTGGCTGAATTCAATATCAAATATTCTGCCTTGGACTGTAACTTTGCATAAAGAAAATTCTTAAAGCGGAACAGATATGAAACTCAGCAACCAGTTGACAGATTTCAAAGGTTTCACATGGAAACGTGAGATCAATGTACGTGACTTTATACAGAACAACTATACTCCATATGAGGGAGACGAATCCTTCCTCGCCGGCCCTACAGAGAGGACTCTCAAGCTCTGGGCCGAACTCAGCGAAATGTTCAAGGAAGAAAGGGAGAAGGGCGTTTATGACGCTGAGACCAGCAAGCCTCAGAGCATAACCACCTATGGCCCCGGATATATAGACAAGGAAAATGAGGTCATCGTAGGCCTGCAGACCGACGCTCCTCTCAAGCGCGGCATCTTCCCTAAGGGCGGCATACGAATGGTGGAAAATGCTCTCAAAGCCTATGGCTATGAGCTGGATCCGATGACCAAGGAGATTTTCACAAAGTATAGGAAAACCCACAACGAGGGCGTTTTCTCTGCTTATACCGCTGATATACGTGCCGCACGCCACTCTCACATCATCACAGGTCTTCCTGACGCATACGGACGTGGCCGCATCATAGGCGATTACCGCCGCATTGCTCTTTATGGCGTGAACAACCTCATAGAAGAGAAGAAACGTTTCCTCGACCGTCTCGACATTCAGGAGATGACAGAAGAGTGCATACGCCAGAGGGAGGAAATCACCGAGCAGATCAACGCTCTGAAGGATTTCGTGAAGATGGCGGCAAGTTATGGTTTCGATGTGACTGTGCCTGCACAGAACGCCCGTGAGGCCGTGCAGTTCGTTTATCTGGGCTATCTTGCAGCTGTGAAGGACCAGGACGGCGCAGCAATGTCAATAGGACGTATAACCACCTTCCTGGACATTTTCATAGAAAAAGACATAAAAGAGGGCAAACTCACTGAGCAGGAGGCGCAGGAGCTTATAGACCAGATGGTTATCAAACTTCGTATCGTACGCTTCCTCCGTACCCCTGAATACAACGACCTCTTCTCAGGCGACCCTGTGTGGGTGACTGCCTCAGAGGGCGGCATGGGTCTGGACGGTCGCACTTTGGTCACAAAAACCTGCTTCCGCCTGCTCCATACCCTCGAAAACCTCGGCCCTGCACCTGAACCAAACATCACAGTGCTCTGGTCTGAGCGTCTTCCACAGGCCTGGAAGGATTATTGCGCCAAGATTTCAATCCTGACCTCAGCAATACAGTATGAGAACGACGACCTTATGCGCCCTGACTATGGTGATGACTATGGCATTGCCTGCTGCGTTTCTCCTATGCGCATAGGCAAGCAGATGCAGTTCTTCGGCGCCCGAGCCAATCTTGCCAAGTGTCTGCTCTATGCCATAAACGGCGGACGTGACGAGATCAGCGGCGAGCAGATTTCTCCGGCATATGCTCCTATCACAGGCGATTACCTTGAATATGATGAGCTTATGGAGAAGTATGAGCAGATGATGAGATGGCTTGCCAAGGTTTATGTGAATGCTCTCAAAATCATTCACTACATGCACGACAAATATGACTATGAGGCCTTCGAGATGGCTCTTCATGACGGAGACGTGCTCCGCACCAGGGCCACAGGTATTGCCGGCATATCAATAGTAGCCGACTCTCTGGCCGCTGTGAAATTCGGCAAGGTTCGTATCATACGTGACGAAAGAGGCCTTGCAGTAGGTTTTGAGAACGAGGGCGAGCCATATGTGCCTTTCGGCAACAATGATGACAGGACCGATGCTCTGGCACTTATGATTACTGAGAAATTCATGGAGTTCCTGCGTCAGCACGAGACTTACCGCAACGCCGTGCCTACCCAGAGCCTGCTCACCATCACTTCAAACGTGGTATATGGCAAGAAGACCGGTGCTACCCCAGACGGACGTCCTGCAGGCGTACCTTTCGCTCCTGGAGCCAACCCTATGAACGGCCGTGACACCAGAGGCGCAGTTGCAGCCCTTGCTTCTGTAGCAAAACTGCCTTTCCAGCACTCTCAGGACGGCATTTCATATACCTTTGCGATCAGCCCTGCCACTTTGGGCAAGACCAAGGATGTGCAGATTGCCAACCTTGTGAGCCTTATGGACGGATACTTCACTCCGGACGGAGGCCACCATCTCAATGTGAACGTCTTTGACAAAGACCTGCTGCTTGATGCCATGGAGCATCCTGAGAAATATCCTCAGCTCACAATAAGGGTGTCGGGCTATGCTGTGAACTTCGTCAAGCTGACCCGTGAGCAGCAGCTGGATGTGATTTCACGTACAATCAACCAGACAATATGATAGGACGCATCCACTCAGTGGAGAGCTTCGGCACAGTGGACGGCCCGGGCATAAGATTCGTAGTCTTTATGCAGGGCTGTCCGCTGCGTTGTATGTTCTGCCACAACCCGGATACCTGGAATCCCAAGGCCG
>CAMFRR010000194.1 GCA_945982095.1 uncultured Bacteroidales bacterium | reverse complement strand
CACGCGCAGCCGCCGAGGCTGAGGGAAAGACCTTCATCTACAACGCAGAGACTCGCGAGGGCTTGCGTAACTCCCTGGTTCTCACTGCTGAGGAAGTTGCATCCTTGCTTGAGAGCCGTAACGACTGGACCATACGTTTCAAGATGCCGCAAGGCAGGATAGTCAAGATGGACGACATGATACGCGGACATGTGGAAGTGAATACCAACACATTGGACGACAAAGTATTATGGAAGAAGGCCGATGAGCTTCCAACCTACCATCTCGCCAATATTGTGGACGACCACCTCATGGAAATCACAGAGGTTATACGCGGCGAGGAGTGGCTGCCTTCACTCCCATTGCACTATCTGCTCTATGAGGCCTTCGGCTGGACAGACACAATGCCGCGTTTCGCACATCTTCCTCTGCTGCTCAAGCCTGTAGGCAACGGCAAGCTCAGCAAACGTGACGGCGACAAGATGGGCTTCCCTGTATTCCCTCTCAACTGGACCAATTCTGAGGGCGAGACCTATCACGGCTACCGTGAGGACGGCTACTTCCCCGAGGCCTTCGTGAACCTTCTCGCAATGCTGGGCTGGAATCCAGGTACTGAGCAGGAACTCTTTGACATGCAGGGCCTTATCAACGCCTTCAGCATAGAGCACGTATCCAAGAGCGGAGCCAAGTTCAACCCTGACAAGGCCAAATGGTTCAATAAGGAATACCTGCGCATGAAGAGCGATGAGCAGCTCGCCGAGCTGTTCGAGCCTATTTTGGCCGCACATGGCGTGAGCGTGAGCCACGAATACGTGACAAGAGTTTGCGGGCTCATCAAGGAAAGGGCTACTTTCGTGGCTGATTTCTGGAACATTGCCTCTTACCTTTTCGTGGCACCTGAGACATATGTAGAGAAAGACGTGAAGAAGTTCTGGGTAGAGGAAAACTACAGCCTGGCCTTCCAGGTGGCTGACATCATTGCTGCTCAGGGAATAGAGGCAGGAGAAAATGCCATACGAGAGAATGGCTGGCCTATGGGCAAAATTATGAACTGCATAAGGCTTGCTCTCGTGGGAGCCTCATCTGGATTGGGCATTGCGGACATCATTTCGCTTATAGGAACGGATGAGTTCAAGTCTCGCATTCAGAACGCTAAAGAACGACTTTGCTGAAAGGAACAGATATTAAGTAATTGACATGAAAATTGGATTTGCGGGGGATCATGCCGGTTTTCTTCTGGCGGCTCCCATAAAGGACTTTTTGGAAAGGCGGGACATAGAGATGGTGAACTACGGAACCTTCGGACCCGATTCTGTGGACTATCCTGATTTTGCACACAGGTTGGGAGAAGCCATAGACAAGGGCGAAGTGGAGATAGCCATTGCGGCCTGCGGAACAGGAAACGGCATGGCCATGTGTCTCAACAAGCATGCTGCCGTGAGGGCCGGAGTTGCCTGGAACAGGGAAATTGCCAAACTGTGCAAAGAGCATAATGATGCCAACGTGCTGGTGCTCTCGCAAAGATTCGTATCGGTAGAAGAGAATCTGGCCTGTGTGAGAGAGTGGCTGGATGCTGAGTTCGTGGGCGGACGCCATGCAAGAAGGGTGGCCAAGATTCCTTACGTTCCACAGAAATGATGACGGTCATAGATTCTGAATTCAAAGGCAGCCTTTCGGGAAACATTGAGGATTATCCTGAAGGGCTGGTCTTTGTCATAGACAAGCCGTACAGGTGGACTTCGGCTGACGTGATACGTAAGGTGAAGTATGCTGCCATAAGACATTTCAACAAGAAGAATTTGAAAGTGGGTCATGCGGGCACGCTTGATCCTTTGGCAACAGGGGTGCTGCTGCTCTGCATAGGTAATGCCTGCAAGAAGGCTCAGGAGCTGCAGGATACTGACAAAGAATATGTTGCTGGAGTTTGTTTCGGTGCCACTACGGCTTCATATGACCTTGAGAAAGAAGTGGAGAGCGGTTTCAGTCTGGATGGTGTTTCTCCGGAAGCCTTGTCTCAAGTGCTTGAAGCTATGAAGGGTACACGGGAGCAGGTTGCTCCGCTTTTCAGTGCCAAGATGGTGGGCGGTGTACGGGCTTACGAGCTTGCGCGCAAGATGCATAGGGCCGGGGAGGCTTTGGACGCAGCTGCAGAAGATTTGCTGAGGGTCAACAATATAGTCCTGTCTGAGCTGGATCTCTTGCATTGGGGAGAGACCGGACTGGCCTCGTTGTCGGAAGCAAGAGGGCAGGTTTCATTCCGCGAGGCAGGTTCCCCAGAGCATAACGGTCAAGCAGCGGAAGCAAAAGAGCAAGAGCACGGCCCGAGCGGTAACTCTGCGGAAGCAAGAACCAAGGGGCATAACCCGAACAGCAGAATCAATGTAGCTGAGGTGCCGGCCGGATTGCCTGAGGCCACTATACGTGTAGCCTGCAGCAAAGGAACATATATCAGAGCATTGGCCCGCGACCTCGGCGAGGCATTGGGCAGCGCAGCCTTCCTCACAAGCCTTCAGCGCAGCGCCAGCGGCAAATTCCGCGTAGAAAAAGCCATCAGTCCCGACCAAGCTCTATGTCATTTCGAGCGAAGTCGAGAAATCTGACATCCCAACCAAGCCCTTCCTGTCATCTCGACCAAGACCACTTCTGTCATCTCGACTAAGCAGCGCATGGAGAGATCTGCTATCAGTCTTGGGCGATTTTTTAGTCTTATTTACCCTGACGTTAGGCAGATTTCTCGACTTCGCACTTCGTGCTCCGCTCGAAATGACAAGAAGCAATGCTCCGCTCGAAATGACAGGAGGCAGGGCGGCCTCCCGGATGGTCCAGCAGGAGACCCGTCAGGATGTCCGGCAGAGGCACTGGGGCGATAGGATACTATATGGAGGGATTCAGCATCTCCTCATAGAGCGCCACAGGCCCGAGATGCCAGAGCTTGCTTGACTCGTCTGCAAGACGCGGATATAGATCCGAAGAATAGACCTTTCGGATCGCTTCCATCTTGCTGCACCCGTTCTCCTCTGCATATATACGCGCCACACCGGCAA
>CAMFRR010000193.1 GCA_945982095.1 uncultured Bacteroidales bacterium | reverse complement strand
CACGTAAGGAGTCGTCGGCAGCGTCAGATGTGTATAAGAGACAGCTATAAAATTGGCACTATCTATCACAACTTGGGTTGAATCCTGGGTAATAATTCCGTAATTGTTGAATACTTTGTGCATTTTATGGTGCCTGGCCCTTTGGTCTGATTCCATTCCGTAACCCTGCATCATACCTTTAGGATCCACTATCCTTACATAACAGCGCGTGTATATCCTTTCCGTATCCGGATCCCAATAGAGAGTGTCGGTCTCCATAATGCGGTTCTCTTTCAGGTTTGTTATCACTACGCTGTCACACGCCTCCCATAATTCTCCATCCTTCTTATCTATAAGCTTCTGGTGGCGGGCATTGCGTGCGGTAATCCTGGTCTCGAGCTTGCCTGTCTCATCATAAGCATAAGCAATGAAACCCTTTGGGAACAATTCCCACTCCAAGGTATCGTTCGCATACCTTTCCATACGGGGAGTTGTCATTCTGATTTTGAGATTGCCTTTGTCGCTCTGTATGATTTCCATATCCTCGACCACCTGGACAGGAGTGTCACTGCCGGCAAGTTCTCCCGTAGCCTTCAATTTATTGGCACAGGAAATAACGACAAAGGCAACCGCCACAATGACGGTTGCTTCTGCTGAAAATTTTTGTATTTGTTTAAGCAATGTACGTTTATTATCGTGTCCTTACAGTAGTGACAGCCCTCATTGCTCCACATACTGCCGTATAGCTCTGACCGTTCTGCACATCGTACATGAAAGCCTCAGCTGTATCAGGATAGTAGTTTACGCAAGTTGAAATAGGACCGGCGCAATCCTCAGCAAGCTCTGGATCAGCTGCTTTTGCACGGTTGAAGTAATCAACTGCAACCCAATATTTTGCACGACGCTCAATCTCATTGCCACCGCAAGAAACGCTCATCCATGCATGTCCCATGAGCATATAGGCTTTTGCAGAAAGGGTCTTGTCAAGAGCGATAGCGGCATTTGCAGCCTCGATAGTCTTGGCATAGTAGCCGTTCTTGAGAGCAAAAGCTGCATACTCATAATTGTACTGAGCCTTTGTGAAGTCCTCAAGCTCAGGGTAGGCGAGGGCCTCCTGAATGTATTTCATGGCAAGTTCAGCCTCTTTCTTGCTGGCGTGCAGACGGAAAAGATAATATGCTGAATTGGCAGAAGGCTCAAGCTTGTGCATCTGAGTTACTGATTTGAGATAGAGTTCGTTGTCTGTACAATCCTCAGCGCTTGCAAGCAGACGTACAATCTTGGTAACGTCATCGATGTTATCCTTGCACTCCTCATAACGTGATGCAAACATGTCCTGAAGATTCTCACAAGAAGCTACGCGGCTGTTGATGAATGCGTTCTCCATGGTGGCGCGAAGGTCACGTGTCTTCTGTGTTGTATCAACTTTCTGTATTGCAGAGAAGCAGTTTACAGCAGTGTCATACTCGTTGATAACCTGCTCCACTGTAAGTTTTCCTTCTTTGTAAAGAGCAACTGCAGCATTCATCTGCGCAACGAAAGTCACAGGAGCGCACTTTTCGCCCTGGGTCTTGATTACCTTTGAAAGAATCTCATAAGTCTTTGCAGGATCGTTCTTGAGATAGTTGTTGACGTCACCGCTCAGTGCAGCATATGCTTTGTCAGCATATTTAGGATAATACTCAGCACGGAGGAAGTGGAGGTTTACAAGGGTATCAATCAGTGCGTTGCAATACTCAGGATTTTTCTGGTTCTTTGCAATGAGCATACGGTAAAGTTCTGCTCCATGTACATAGAGATTCTGACGGGTACCAGGCTTGCAAATTGAATATGCCTTTCTCCAAGATGGAAGGGCAGCCTCACGGGCAGATTTTGTACCCTGTTTGTAATACTCCTGATAGTAAGACATATACAGCATACAATCATCAGCCTCTTGTGCTGATGCAACTGTTGCGGAAATTGCAAGGGCAGCAATTACACTAAGAAAGAAATACAGCTTTTTCATTATTATTGTTTTTGTTTTGATTATTATTCGTACTTAGGCTTGACAAACCATATGTCATATATATTGATACCTATGGAGAAATTCACGAAATTCTCCCTTACCAATCCGTTTTTGGCATTGCCTCTCTGGCCCACTTCCATGCCCAGGGTAAGACCGTTTGACCATCTGAACACAGGCAGGGTCATACCGAGAGTAACTGCAGCCGCAGAAACCTTATTGCCGTTGAACCTATAGTAATCTTCGCTATAATAGGCTCCCAGCCTGTAGGTTACGCGGCGCATATAATAACGTATATCGTTTCTGTTCGGAGTAAATTCCATGCCCAAATTGAAACTTTGGGACAGAGCGCATGTGAATCCCTTTGATGCGAAGCCCTCAACCTTATCCATTCCGCTGTTTCTCCAATCGGAGCGGCTATAGTCGAATTCAACATAAAAGCGGTCGGCATTTGCATAGGAAAGTCCAACTGTAAATGCATCAGGTATACTCGTTTTATCCAAATTGATAGGCTGGGCCTTTCCTAAAGTGTCGACCACGCTGCTCTGTGTGGTATATGAAACTTTGCTGCCCTGACCCCTGAGCTGGGTACGCAAACTGTATGTAGCACCTACAGTGAGCCTGTCTTTCTTGCCTATAGGCTGCTCATATTGCAATCCGAATTTGCCGTTAAGGCCCCATACGGACATTGCCGAAACGGAATATATGGAAGCCAAAGAAGCGTTTTCAAAAGACCTTGCGCCTGTTTTTGTGAGATTTCCGAAATAAAAGTTCATTTGAGCTCCAACGGAAAGTCTCTTCCAGAATGTAGCTCCTGCTCCGAGATAAAGCTCATAGAGAGAACCTGTGCCTTTGCTGTAATCGCTCACATTTCCCGTAACACCAACGATATCGGGATCCTCAACCACATCTGAAAAATTATATCCAAGACCGCTGAATGGATTGATTCCCACCATGAAAGCCGATGACCTCCATATTGGGAAACTCATGACGAAACTGTTTATGTTGAAAGTGTTGTCAACAGAACTTCTTCCGTTCTGGCTGTAGTATGAAT
>CAMFRR010000192.1 GCA_945982095.1 uncultured Bacteroidales bacterium | reverse complement strand
TAACGGTTACGACTATGGCGCTTTTGCCTCAGGCAAGCCTACTGCTGCAATGGAACCGTTCAAGAACTAAAAAACCTGATTATAATGAAAAGAATCATTTCTTTTATCCTCGCTCTGCCTCTGCTGGCCGGGTGCGGGGCTTCGTCTGTAGATACGAATCTAATCCCTAATGCAGACCAAACTCAGATCAGCCGCGTTGAGCCTCCTTGCTGGTGGGTTGGTATGAATACTAAACTGCAGCTTCTTGTCCAGGGTCCTGACATTTCTTTGTGTGAGCCTGCCTTGTCAGGTGGGAAGGGAGTCAAAATCGCCAAAGTAACCAAGGCCGAAAGCCCTAATTATCTTTTCATAGATGTAGATATAGCTCCTGATGCAAAGGCAGGGGAGTTCCATCTCCTTTTTACCGCTCCTGACGGCACAAGCTTCAAGTATAGATATGAGCTGGGAGAGCGTCGAAAGGGCAGCGCACAACGTGGGAGCTATGGCACAGCTGATGCCATATATCTGCTCATGCCTGACCGTTTCTGCAATATGGACAAGTCCAATGACCGCACTGAGGACACAGCCGACAAGACGGGCAATGAAAGCTTCTTCGGCCGCTATGGCGGTGACATTGCCGGCATAGAAAGCAAGCTCGACTACATATCAGATCTGGGCATGACGGCAATATGGTGTACTCCACTCCTGCTGGACAACGAGCCTGTGGCCAGCTATCACGGCTATGCCTGTGCCGACTATTACAAAATCGATACTCGAATCGGCAGCAATGAGTCTTACAAGGCCCTGGTGGCCAAGATGCACGAAAAGGGCTTGAAAATGATAATGGACTGTGTGCCGAATCATTGTGGTGGGGCGCATTGGTGGATGAAGGATCTTCCTTTCAATGATTGGGTGCATCAGTGGCCTTCATACACAAAGAGCAACTGTGCTTTCAGCATACATAATGACCCATATGTGTCCAAAAAGGATAAGGCTGAAATGGAGGGTGGATGGTTCGATACCTCTATGCCTGACATGAACCTGGACAATCCATTCGTGCTCCAATATTTCAAACAGTGGGCAGTTTGGTGGATAGAGTATGCGGATCTGGACGGACTGCGTGTTGATACCTTCCCTTACAATGAAAAGTATCCAATTTCGTCCTGGTGCAAGAGCGTACGTGAGGAATATCCCAATATCAACATAGTGGGTGAGGTTTGGAGCATGAATGTGCCTCAGGTGGCCTATTGGCAGGCAGGAAACCCTAATAAGGACGGTTTTGACAGCCATCTCCCTTCCATCATGGATTTCTGCCTTCAAGATGCCATGTGCAAGGCTTTCAACGAGGATGCCGGTGTATGGGACGGGGGTATGATGCGCATATACAACAGCATGGCCAATGATGCTTATTTCCACGATGTGGATAATATGATGGTATTCCCCGGCAACCATGACACTGAACATATTGCCGATATGCTTGGAGCCCACGAGGGAAAATGGCGCTGCGTCATGGCCCTCATGTCCACTGTAAGGGGCTATCCTCAGATTTTCAGCGGCGATGAGCTCATGCAGCAGAGTGCTGACCTGAAATGGGGACACGGAGGCTTGCGTCAGTTGCTTCCCGAGGCATGGGAGAAAGATGAGAAGATGGCACGCTGCCATGACTATTTCAAGGCCCTTTTCAACTACCGCAAAGGCTCAGAAGCCATACAGAAGGGAAATACCCTGCATTTCCTGAGCCGAGACAATGTCTATGCCTACTTCCGTTATACTGAAAAAGACGTAGTCTTCACTTTTATCAACAACAACCCTTATTCTTATACAGTGCCTTGGGCTGATTATTCCGAATTTTCATTATCTTTGTCTAGTATGGGTACCGACATTGTGAGCGGTGAAAGCATAGAGATGGACAAGGCCGTGGTTCCGGCATATTCCCCTCTGGTGGTAAGCTTGAAATATAATGATTGACATATATGAGAAAAGTACTTTTTTCCCTTTTGGCTTCTGCCGCCATCGCAGGATGCTGCCAGCCGAAGGAAGTTGAGTTCCAGCCCCTTGAGAGCTCAGTGGTATATGAGATGAACCTGCGCCAGTACACTCCAGAGGGCACCTTTACCGCAGCTGGAGCACAGCTTCCGCGATTGAAGGAACTTGGAGTGGACATAGTGTGGCTCATGCCTATATATCCTATTGGCATTGAAGGACGCAAAGGCCCTCTCGGCTCTTATTATTCAGCACGCAACTATTGTGAGGTGAATCCTGAATTCGGCACTCTGGAAGATTTCGATGCCTTCCTCGCCGAGGCCCACCGCCTGGGAATGAGGGTAGTGCTGGACTGGGTTGCCAACCACACATCTCCTGATGCCGTTTGGACTCAGACCAAGCCAGCCGACTGGTATGAGCGCGATGCCGAAGGAAATCTTACCTACACCGCCGACTGGACTGACACAGCCAACCTCAACTATGACAACAAGGATATGAGAGCCGAGATGGTTAATTCCATGCGTTTCTGGATGGAAAGGGGTCTCGACGGCTTCCGTTGTGATATGGCCTGTGAAGTGCCTCTTGAGTTCTGGGAGTCTACCTGGAAGGCGCTGCGTGCGGATTATCCCGGCATGTACTGCCTCGCTGAAGGTGAGGAGCCTCTGCTCCACAGCCAGTGCGGCTTCATGACTTCTTATGCTTGGGAGATACACCATATGCTGAATGACCTTGCCCAGGGCAAGAAGACTGCTCAGGATGTTGTGGATTATGTAGCCCGCAATGCCGAGCGTTTCGATTCAGATGCCTCACGTCTCATGTTCACTTCCAATCATGATGAAAACTCATGGGCCGGTACTGAGTTTGAGCGCATGGGCAAAGCTGCAAAGGCCATGGCCGTGCTTTGTTACACCCTTCCAAATTCCCAGCCTCTTATCTATACAGGTCAGGAAGTGGGATTTGACCACCGTTTCGAATTTTTCTCAAAGGACATTTCTCCTGTATGGGAGGATAACGAATATACTGAGTTCTACAAATACTGTCTCTTATACACATCTCCGAGCCCACGAGACGGACTCCTATC
>CAMFRR010000191.1 GCA_945982095.1 uncultured Bacteroidales bacterium | reverse complement strand
ATATATTCAAAAATGAACGATTTCGTTTTGTTATCTGCTCATTTTTTGTTAATTTTGTGGCAAAATTTTTATTAACATGGGAATATTCGGATTATTCAACAAGCAGAAGAAGGAAACCCTTGACCAGGGTTTGGAGAAAACCAAACAGAGCGTTTTCAGTAAGCTAACCCGTGCTATCGCGGGCAAATCCAAGGTTGATGACGAGGTTTTGGACAATCTGGAGGAAGTGCTGATAACAAGTGACGTAGGAGTTGACACCACCCTGAAAATTATCAGAAGAATAGAGGAGAGGGTAGCCAAGGACAAGTATGTGTCCACATCCGAGCTTAACGGCATTCTACGTGACGAGATAGCGTTTCTGTTGACCGAGAACAATACTGGTGACAATGACAACTGGGAATTGCCATCCGATCATAGCCCCTACGTCATTCTGGTTGTGGGAGTAAACGGAGTGGGCAAGACAACTACTATCGGCAAACTTGCATACCAATTCAAGAATGCAGGAAAGAAGGTATTCCTCGGTGCAGCCGACACATTCCGCGCTGCTGCAGTTGAGCAGATATGCATTTGGGGCGAGAGGGTAGGTGTGCCTGTTATCAAGCAGCAGATGGGGTCTGACCCTGCCTCGGTTGCATTCGACACCCTGCAGAGCGCAAAGGCCAATGGCGCAGACGTGGTGATTATAGACACGGCAGGACGACTGCACAACAAGGTGGGACTGATGAATGAGCTGAAGAAGATTAAGGACGTTATGAAGAAAGTTCTGCCTCAGGCTCCAGACGAAGTGATGCTGGTTCTTGACGGCTCAACAGGCCAGAACGCTTTTGAGCAGGCAAAGCAGTTTGCTGCCGTTACTCAGATTACCTCTTTGGCCATCACTAAGCTTGACGGAACTGCAAAAGGAGGCGTGGTCATCGGTATCAGTGACCAGCTGAAGGTGCCTGTTAAATACATCGGATTAGGCGAGAAGATGGAAGATTTGCAGCTGTTCAACAAACGTGAGTTTGTAGACTCCCTGTTCAAGACCAACGATTAGACTGAGCTCAAAGATGAAGAAAAACCAAGTTGACATAATTACAATGGGTTGCTCGAAGAATCTTGTCGACAGCGAGATACTAATGAAGCAATTCGAAGCCAACGGATATCATTGCGTACACGATCCGAAACGCCCTCAGGGTGAGATAGCTGTTATCAATACATGCGGTTTCATCGAGAGCGCAAAGGAGGAGAGCATCAACACAATCTTGGAGTTTGTTCAGGCAAAGACAGAAGGAAGATTGCGCAAACTCTACGTTATGGGCTGTCTGTCACAGCGCTATAAGGATGAGTTGGAGAAAGAAATTCCCGAGGTGGACAAGTTCTATGGTAAGTTCAACTACAAGCAACTTCTCGCAGACTTGGGCAAGGCCGAGGCAGTGTCGTGCACGGGCAAGCGACATCTTACAACGCCAAAGCATTATGCTTACCTGAAAATCAGTGAGGGCTGCGACCGTCATTGCGCTTACTGTGCCATACCCATTATCACGGGCAAGCATGTAAGCCGACCAAAGCAGGAGATACTGGCAGAGGTCAGGGAGCTGGTTGCGCAGGGCGTGAAGGAATTTCAGGTTATTGCTCAGGAACTGACCTACTATGGCGTTGACATAGATGGCAAGAGACATATTGCCGATCTCATCAGGGATATTTCCGACATCAAGGGTGTGAGGTGGATAAGACTGCACTACGCTTATCCAAATCAGTTTCCCATGGAGCTCCTTGACGTGATGCGCGAGAAACCTAACGTGTGCAAATATCTTGATATAGCCTTGCAGCACATCTCCGACCACATGCTTGAGGCTATGCACCGGAATGTCACCAAGCAAGAGACCATGGAGCTTATAGAGAAAATAAGGGCTGCCGTGCCTGGCATCCACCTTCGTACCACGCTCATGGTTGGCTATCCTGGCGAGACAGAGGAAGACTTCAAGGAACTGCTGGAATTCACCAAGTGGGCACGTTTCGAACGCATGGGAGCATTTGCGTATTCTGAGGAGGAGGGCACATATAGTGCAATGCATCTTCAGGACAACATCAGCCCTGAGGAGAAACAGCGCAGGCTCGATAAGCTTATGCTTGTTCAGCAGCGTATCAGCGCGGAGATAGAGGCAGAGAAGATAGGCCAGATAATGAAGGTTGTCATCGACCGCAAGGAAGGAGACTATTATGTGGGTCGAACAGAGTTTTGCTCACCCGAGGTTGATCCGGAAGTGCTGATAAAGGCTGGAGACAAACAGCTGAGAGTAGGCACGCTGTACGACGTAAGGATTACGTCGAGTGAGGAGTTCGACCTTTATGGACAATTAGTGTGAATGTTTTCCCTACTATACTAATCATGAACAACAAGGAATTTATAGCTGAGCTATCCCAACGGACTGGCTACTCACAGACCGACACCAAGAAACTTGTGAGGACCCTTATTGACGAGATGGGTGACAGGTTCTCCGAAGGAGATGCTGTATACCTGCAGAACTTCGGCACTTTCGAAGTAAAGAAAAGGCTCGAGAGGATTGTCGTTAACCCCGGCACGCAGCAAAGGATGCTTGTTCCCCCGAAGCTGGTACTGGGTTTCCGTCCTATTTCTTCTATTAAGGAAATACTGAAAAACAATGGAGGAAACCAAGATGAGTAAGATAGGCATCAACGAACTTGCTGCCGTGCTTGCAGGCAAGCATGGGCTGGAACAAGCAAAGGCTGAAATATTTGTCCGCCAGGTGTTTGATGTCATCAATGATGGACTGAGGAACGAGAAACTTGCTAAGATAAAGGGACTCGGCACATTCAAGGTGACATCCGTAAGTGCCAGAAAGAGTGTGGATGTAAATACAGGTGAAGCTATCATTATTGAAGGTCGTGATAAGATTAGTTTCACCGCAGACTCTGTGATGAAGGATATCGTCAATGCTCCTTTTGCCCAGTTTGAGACCGTTGTAGTCAACGATGGAGTTGATTTCTCGGGTATAGACGAGAAGTACAAGGATGAGATGGTGGCTTCTGATGAAGGGAATGAGGAAACTGTAACTGCGGAAAT
>CAMFRR010000190.1 GCA_945982095.1 uncultured Bacteroidales bacterium | reverse complement strand
ACACGTAAGGAGTCGTCGGCAGCGTCAGATGTGTATAAGAGACAGGGCCAAGGTGAACTATCGCCTGCGTGATGCAATTTTCAGCCGTCAGCGTTATTGGGGCGAGCCTTTCCCTATATATTATAAAGACGGCATTCCTATGCCTGTGGATGAGGCTGACCTGCCTGTTACCCTTCCTTCAATAGACCAGTACAAGCCTACTGAGACTGGTGAGCCGCCTC
The DNA here is from genome assembly GCA_945982095.1 of uncultured Bacteroidales bacterium. Taxonomy (GTDB): domain Bacteria; phylum Bacteroidota; class Bacteroidia; order Bacteroidales; family UBA932; genus Cryptobacteroides. The sequence continues at coordinate 2,878 of CAMFRR010000190.1, read as the reverse complement.
TTGCCCGTGCAAAGGATTGGACTTACAAAGGCTACCAGTTGGAATACAGCACCATGCCTGGCTTTGCCGGCAGCAGCGCCTATTATCTGCGCTATATGGACCCTGGCAACCCTGAGGCTCTTGTATCTGAAGCTGCCAATTCATATTGGCGCAATGTGGACCTCTATATAGGAGGTACTGAACATGCCACAGGCCACCTCATCTACAGCCGTTTCTGGAACAAATTCCTCTATGACATGGGCTATGTGTGCGAGAAGGAGCCTTTCAAGAAGCTCATCAACCAGGGCATGATTCAGGGACGAAGCAATTTCGTTTACCGCATCATAGGTACAAACAGCTTCGTTTCATACGGCTTGAAAGACCAATATGAGACTACTGAAATCCATGTGGATGTGAACATTGTACACAATGACCGTCTTGACCTTGAAGCATTCCGCAACTGGATGCCTGACTACAAGGATGCTGAATTCATACTTGAGAATGGGGAGTACATATGCGGCTGGGCTATAGAGAAGATGTCCAAGAGCATGTTCAATGTGGTTAATCCGGATATGATATGCGACACATACGGCGCTGATACTCTGAGACTTTACGAGATGTTCCTGGGCCCTCTGGAGCAGAGCAAGCCTTGGGACACCAAGGGTATTGACGGAGTGAACCGCTTCCTAAAGAAGGTGTGGCGCCTGTTCTGGGACCGCGACAATTTCCTCGTTACGGATGAGAAGGCCAGTCCTGCCGAACTCAAGAGCCTGCACAAGCTCATAGCCAAGGTTCAGGAAGATACCGAAGCCTTTTCTTTCAATACCACTGTGGCTGCATTCATGATTGCCATGAATGAGCTGAGCGAACTCAACTGCCACAAACGCGAGATTCTGGAGCCTTTCATCATAATGCTCAGCATATATTGCCCGCACATCTGTGAGGAACTTTATCACCAGCTGGGACATGAAGAGAGCATCACTTATGCCCGCTTCCCTGAGTATGTAGAGGCTTATACAGTGGAAAACAACTGCACTTATGCCGTATCTTTCAACGGCAAGACTCGCTTTACAGTAGAACTTCCGAAATCGGATACGAAAGAAGAGGTTGAGGCTAAAGTCAGGGCTATGGACCAGACCGCCCACTATCTCAACGGAGGCAATATAGTCAAAGTCATAGTGGTTCCGGGCAAGATTGTAAATATTGTAGTGAAGTAAGAGTATATGAAAATCAACGCTTCCATAATCTGGAAAGAGCTCAAGGATTATACTATCATAACCTTGGGCTGTCTTCTGTACTGTCTGGCCTGGACACATATATTCGTACCGAATGAGATTATCAGCGGCGGCATAACAGGTCTGTGTACGGCCATTCAGTACGGCACAGGCTTTCCTCTGGCATGGAGCTATGGCATATTCAATGTCATATTGCTGATACTGGGCTTCCTTATTCTAGGCAAATCATTCGGTATCAGGACTATATATGCACTGGTGATGATTACGGTGATGTTGGATCTGCTGCCTATGCTCATTGAACATGACATACTTCCCGGTCTGGTGCTGAAAGAGAGCATACTGAATCCCATACTTGCTGCCTTGCTTGAGGCTTTGGGTATTTCAATCCTTCTTTCCAAAGGCAGCAGCTCAGGCGGCACTGACATCATTGCCCTTATAATCAACAAATATTGGCCAATCACTCCGGGTACTGTGTATATGACTATGGATATTGTGATCATTGCATCGCTGCTTCTTATTCCGGGCAAGACCATCGACCATGTCGTATATGGCTACATAGCCGTGATAGTATTCTCTGTGGGTCTGGATTACATATTGCTGGGCAGCAAGTCATCAGTACAGATTCTGGTATTCTCGGAGAAGTATCAGGATATTGCAGATTACATCAACAATAAGATGAACAGGGGTGTAACGGCCCTCAACGCCATAGGCTGGTACTCGAAGAAGGAGAAGAATGTGCTTATGATTTTCGTCCGCCGCAGCGAGATGGGGCTTGTGACCTCGCAGATCAAGAAAGTGGATCCCAATGCCTTTGTTGCCATCACCCCTGTAAAGGATGTGTACGGCGAGGGCTTTGAAGAAATCAAGACAGGACTTAAACTGAAGAAAGATAACCCTAACAATACTGCTTCAAATGACTAAGAACAAGACTCTCAGCCTGGTTTATGACTATCTGTTCATAACATTGGGCGTGCTTTGTTACACTGGAGCCTGGGCCATATTCCTCATGCCTAACAATCTCATTGGCGGAGGAGTGTCGGGTATGTCGGCAATCATACAATACGCCACGGGCATTCCATTGGGTGTCAGCAACTTCGTAATCAATGCCGTGCTGCTGGTCATTGCCTTTATAATTTTGGGCAAAGGCTTCGGCGTCAAGACCATTTACGCCATAGTTTCATCTTCTGCCCTTTTCGTGCTTTTGCCCCAGTGGATTCCGAGCGACTTCATCAACAGTTTTACCCTTGAGAACGGCAAAATGCTATGCGTCATCATGGGCGGCTGCATGACAGGCTTGGGAATAGGTTTCACCTTTACTCACGGAGGCAGCACAGGCGGCACCGATATCATAGCAATGATAGTGAACAAGTACAGGGATGTGACTCCTGGCAGGATGCTGCTGCTTCTGGACCTTTTCATCATAGGTTCATCCCTGCTGATACCTTCTTATCTTCCTGACGGAACTGAATTGGCCTTTTCGGCCAAGATTGCCAACGTTATATATGCCTTGCTGCTTTGTGCAGTAAACAGCTATACTGTGGATATGTACCTCACAGGTTCAAAGCAGTCTGTGCAGATAATGATTTTCTCCCAGAAGCACAAGGAAGTGGCCGAACGCATAGGCGGAGAACTCAGAAGAGGAGTCACCTTGATGCCTGTCTCTT
>CAMFRR010000189.1 GCA_945982095.1 uncultured Bacteroidales bacterium | reverse complement strand
CGGTCGTCCAAATCCTTGAGGAAGGACTCATATTTCCAATACAGGCCCTCAGTGGCTGCAGCATTCTTGCCCGTATCCATAACCTTCTTCTCTCCTGCCACACAACCCACATGAGGATCTTCGAACTTCCTGACTATGTACATGATGCAATCCTCGTTAAGAAAGGTGTTGGCATCTGTCATCACAACCAGAGGAGTATGCACCTGCTCCATAGCCCTGTCAAGGGCTGCTGATTTGCCACGACGCTCATCGCTGTGCAGTACCACATTGCGCTTGTAGCTGCGCAAAAGTTCAGGGCTGCGGTCGGTGGATCCGTCAGTAATCCACATAAGATGGAGTTTGTCCTCCGGATAACGCAAGCTAAGGCAATTCTGCATCTTAGAGGCAATCACATCCTCTTCGTTGTAGGCAGCTATGAGCAGGGTGACCTCAGGCAAGTCCTTTTCTTCAGGCTCTTTTGCAGCAGGGTCAGCAGAATTATCAGGATGTCTCATCTCCTTTATTTTCACGGCAATCCACACGATGATGCCGTAACCGAAGAAGATATAGAAGATTACGGTTACGCAAAACCAGAACAGTATGGTAAGAAAGGTCATCATGAGCATTGCAATTATTTGGAAGGAAGAGTGAGCACGAAACGGGCGCCACCTTTATATGTGTCGTCAAGCCATATCTTTCCTCCCATACGGCGGGATAGGTCACTGCATATGTCCAAGCCCAAGCCGTGTCCGCTCTGGCTGTGGTTGGTGTCATCGCTCACGAAACGGGAGAAAATCTGCTTGGCTTTCTCAGGTGACACTCCGCAACCCGTGTCGGTAACAGACATGTCTACGAAGCCCTGCATCCCACTCTTGCCGCAGTGCACCCTGATTTCGCCCTCGCGCGTAGCCTTGCAGGAATTGGAAATCATGTTTATGAGTATCTGCTGTATGCGCCTGGCATCGCTGTTGATGCAGAAATCGTCCCCGAATTCTGTGGTGTAATAAAGATTCACGCCCACAGGCACCCTCATCATGGAGCAGGCCACGGCCTTGCGTCCTATTTCGTTGCAATAGACATTTCCCAAGGTGAGCTTGATTATGTCATGCTCAATGTCCGAAATGCTGAGTATATCGTCCACAAGCATAGTCAGCATTTCGCCGCTGCTCATGATGTAGTTGGTATATTCCTGCCTCTCCTCTTCGCTGAGTGTGTCTCCTGCAAGGGCAAGCAGCTGGGAATAGCCTATGACGGCATTGAGCGGAGTACGTATATCGTGGCTTATGTTGTTTACGAAACGGGTCTTGAGCATGCTTTCCTCTTTCGAGATGCGGGCTTCGTCTATAGCCTTCTGGTAGGCCAGTTCCTTGCGCACCTCATGGTCCACATTGACAAGGCATGAAGCAAACTGTGTCAGCCTCACATCCAGATCCTTGTCAAAACGTATAAGTACCTGATCCACCCATATGTAGTTGCCGTCAACAGTACGGAAGCGGAAACGTTCCATTATGCGGCGACGGCCCTGAAGGGTCATGGCAACGTGATTTGGATCGGAAAATTTCTTGAGTTTGTACATATCCTCAGGATGGCAGTGCTCCACCACCTGTTCCTTGTATAAATCCCAATAGGTCTTGTCCGGATGGCGGAAATTGAGGGCAAACTTCTCGGGAGCGTCCTTGAATATCATGAAGCGGCCTGAATCCAGGTGCACAGTAGCAAGCGCAACATATTGGGCTGTAAGGCCGTTAATCAGCTTGAGGTCGTTCTCCAGATGTTCATTCTGTTCTTCGATTTTCTGATATTGGTCGATTATGTCAAGTTCCTCACGTGAATACTTGCGGAAAGCAAGCACAAGAGATGCCTCATTGTAGCCCGTGACATCCACAGAATACAAAGACGCCCTCATCCAGGTACTCACTCCGTTGATATAGGCCTTGAACGGAAAATCCGCACGCCTGTGGTTTTTGAACACTGAAAGCAGATTCTCCTTGTCCGCAAACTTCAGCCAGTCTTCTCGATACTCAGGATCAATGCGGTTTGCCAGCATTGCCACACCCATTTTTATGGAAAAACGGGTACGGTTTCCCAGGAAGTCGAAGAAGGAAGTTACCCTTATGGCCGTTACGGAATCACGGTTGAGGTCTATGATGAAGCCGCCTGTAAGCTTGTTGGATGTTGCCCTCCAGAACAAGCCTTCGGAAGTTTTCATGGTACGATCCTCGAAGCTGACAACCATCTCGTTGTTGGACAGGTTGTTGACAGTAATACGATACCATCTTACCTTGCCGTCCGGGGCCATGATGAGAAAATGTGTGCGATAAACGGGGGTGCGTCTGAATTCAGACTCAAGGAATTTGAGATCCGCGATTTTGAGGAAAGTCTCGCGATAGCCGGGCTGAACGAAGTGATCGGCATAAGCCTGCATATATTTCATATATGAGCCGCTTTCGCCCAAAGGCAGGACATTCTCGAACTCTTCCCTTGTCTTGATTGTGAAATAGCTTCCGCTCTCCATGTTTACCAGCAGCACTCCATGAGCATTGCGGGCATCATAGTAGTTGGAATAGCTCTTCAGTATCCTGTTGCGCTGCTTCCACTCCTCATCTATGTGACGCAGCTTGGACACATCGCGGTGTGTACCCATGCAGCGCAGGCCTTTTGTGTATGTCCAATCGCGCTGACCTCCGCATCGGATGTATCTATGGCTGCCGTCAGGGTGGGTCCACTTATATTCCACCTCAGAAATGTCACCGTTGCGCATTCTGGCCAGATTTACACCCAACATTGCATCTGCTTCGCTGTCTATTCCCTTATGCCACAGTTCATATGTTGTTTCGGGATCGGGACAACAATCAATTCCGCAGAGGCCGAGCATAAGCTCATCCATATACATGCGAGGCTTGCAGCCTTCATCAATTTCCAATACCCACGTTCCAATATTGAGGGACTTAAAAATCTCAGGAGAGTTGTTCATTTCCATAATCAATTGCGCTTTTCTCTTCCATCTAAGCTCATATCATAAAGGTACAAATATAAAAAATAATATATAAATCTGAAAATATTTTATTTGTGCGAAAAATTTGCTAACTTCGCGTCTTATTTATTCAATTACATACAGACC
>CAMFRR010000188.1 GCA_945982095.1 uncultured Bacteroidales bacterium | reverse complement strand
ACACGTAAGGAGTCGTCGGCAGCGTCAGATGTGTATAAGAGACAGATTCCGGGTTACCCTACCAAAGAAGTCCAGTTGAGGCAGATGGAGACAGCCATGCGCATCGACTCTCTTGAACGCAGCATAAGACGCTGGGAGCTTTACAGCGAGAATCTCCGAAACATAGTGGCCGGAAAGCCTGCAAGAAGCATGGAAAGCATTGTAAGCCAAGTGGACAGCGAATTCGTGGCAGCCACTCCTACTGAGCTTGCAAAAGCTGACAGCAGCTTGCGCAGCAGCGTGGCGGCGCAGGAAAGAGTTGAGATGCCTGACCGCAACAAAATGCAGACAGATATGGAGGGCCTGCATTTCTTTCAGCCAGTCAGCGGAGTGGTCTCGGCTTCATTTGACAACGCCTTGCACCCATACATCGAAATCTCGGCCCCCGAAGGCAGCCCGGTAAAGGCTGTGCTGGACGGCAGCGTCATATACAGCGAATGGAGTGAAAATTATGGCTGGAGCATCATACTCCAGCATGGCAACGGCATATTGAGCATATACCGCAACAACCTCAAGCTACTCAAGAACGTGGGCGACAAGGTGGGCGCGGGGGCATCGATTGCCCTGCTGGGCGGAGGCAACAGCGACAGCGGCAGTTGTCTGGTATTTGAACTCTGGCACGACGGAACTCCTGTCGACCCTGTAATCTATATGAACTACTAAACGTAAAGAAAAGTGAAGAATATTGCCATACTTGGAAGCACAGGAAGCATAGGCAGACAGACCATGGATGTGGTCTCTCAGCACAGGGACCTGTTTCATGTATCTCTCGTCAGCGCAAACAACAGCGTGGAGCTGCTGGCAAGTCAGGCTAAAGAAGCGGGAGCCAGCCATGCAGTGATATGCAACGAAGCCAAATACAGAGAACTGTGTGATGCTCTGGAGGGCAGCGGCATTCAGGCCCATGCAGGAATGGATGCATTGTGCGCTCTCGTTGCCGAGCCTGAGATAGATTGCGTAGTGACTTCTATGGTGGGTTTCAGCGGTCTGCGTTCAACCCTGGCAGCCGTGAAAGCATCCAAGACCATAGCCCTTGCAAACAAGGAGACCCTGGTGGCGGCAGGCAGCATTGTAATGCCACTTGCAGCTGCCAGAGGAAGCAAGATTCTGCCTGTGGATTCGGAGCACAGCGCCATTTTCCAATGTCTGAAAGGAAATGAAGGCCAGAAGATAAGCAAGATTCACCTCACCGCATCCGGAGGACCTTTCAGGACCTGGGAGCGCTCTGCAATTGCGGCCGCAGGAGCTTCGGATGCCCTCAAACACCCGAATTGGAGCATGGGAGCCAAGATTACCATTGACAGCGCAACCATGATGAACAAGGGTCTGGAAGTGATTGAGGCCAAATGGCTTTTCAATGTTGAAGCGAACAGAATCAATGTGGTTGTTCACCCCCAGTCCATTATTCACTCGATGGTAGAATACGAGGACGGAGCCGTGATTGCACAGCTCGGCCATCCTGACATGCGAGAGCCCATACAATATGCCCTGGGCTACCCCGACAGACTGCCTCTGAATAATCACAAACTTGATTTCGCCGCCCTCGGCAAACTGGAGTTCTTTGATCCCGACTACGAAAAATTCCCATGCCTCGGACTGGCTTTCGAGGCCCTCAGACGAGGCGGAAGCTGTACGGCCATAATGAACGCTGCCAATGAGATTGCAGTGGAGGCCTATCTGCAGGGAAAGATAGGATTCTATGACATCAATGACATAATTGAAAAGAGCATGAATGGAATGGAAATTGTTGCTGCCCCGTCCATTGATGACATTTTCGAGGCGGACAAGGAAGCAAGAGCCTATGCCCGCACACTGATCTAATAATTTTCAGACAATGCAATTTTTACAACTTCTCGTGGCTCTCTGCGTGCTTATACTTGTGCACGAATGCGGCCATTTCATATTCGCCAAAATTTTCGGAATAAGGGTGGAAAAATTCTACCTCTTCTTTGACATAGGAGGCCGCAGGCTGTTCAGTACAAAACATAACAAGTTCATAGCCAAGCACTTCCCCAAGCTGCACAATGCTCAGACAGATTATGGCATAGGATGGTTGCCTCTTGGCGGCTACTGCAAGATCTCAGGCATGGTGGACGAAAGCATGGATGTGGATGCATTGAAGCAGGAGCCCAAACCCTACGAATTCCGCACACATCCCGCCTGGCAGAGGCTGCTGGTGATGTTCGGCGGAGTGCTCATGAACTTCATTCTGGCCTTTGCCGTATTCACTGGTATGCTGGCAAGCAACGGACAGAGTTATATATCAAACGAGGACAACTGCATATACACCAATGAGTTGTCCCGACAGATGGGATTCCGCACAGGAGACAGGATACTCAGTTATGACGACTATCAGCCTGAAAAATTCAATATGCTCACTCCTGAACTTGCGCGCAGAAGTCCTTCAATTGTGACTGTACTGCGAGGCACAGACACAGTAAGGCTGCACATTGACCACGCATTGATAGGAGAGATGCTGGATTCGCCTGACTTCTTCACATTGGCCCTGCCATTCGTGGTGGACAGCATTCCACCTTCATCAATCAATTATGGCAGCGGGCTTGAGAAAGGTGATAGAATATGCAGTCTGGGAGGGCTGAGCACTCCATATGTACAGGACAGCAAGGGGGTATTGAAGCGTTTTGCCGGCAACAATGTGGAGGCACAGATACTCAGAGGCAAAGACAGTCTCAAGCTGGACCTGCAGGTGGACAGTTCAGGCCTTATAGGAGTGTTTCTGGAAACGCCTCAAATCCATACTCAGAACTACAGCATAGCCGAAGCCATACCTGCCGGCATCTCATACACTTTCAAACAGATAGGTGGATATCTCCAAGACCTTAAGCTTGTGGCGACCCCTTCAACAGGAGCCTATAAGCAGGTGGGCAGTTTCGTGGCAATGGGCCAGGTGTTCCCCAAACTATGGGATTGGAACATTTTCCTCAATCTGCTGGCAATGTTCAGCATAATGCTGGGTGTAATGAACCTCATTCCTATACCGGGCCTGGACGGAGGACACATCTGTCTCTTATACACATCTGACGCTGCCGACGACTCCTTACGTGTAG
>CAMFRR010000187.1 GCA_945982095.1 uncultured Bacteroidales bacterium | reverse complement strand
CACGTAAGGAGTCGTCGGCAGCGTCAGATGTGTATAAGAGACAGGCCCCTATACAGTTCGCTGACATGCCTGGCAGCTGGGTACAGCGCCATTTCAACAAGCCAGGATATCAGACTTGGCTAGAACTCAACGGCCATCCCTGCATTGACACTGCAGAAATCATAAAACGCCAGAGCATAACGACCAGCCGAAGCTTCGGCAATATGATTTCCACAAAAGAAGAGCTCAAAGCTTCAGTGGCTTCTTTTGCAGCAAGCTGCTGCAATACTCTGCGCAGCCAGGATTCCTCAACTTGCCGCGTCAGCGTCTTTGTATGCAGCAACCGCTTCCGTGAAGATTTGCCGCAATATTTCAACATTGCAAGCCACAAACTGAGCATACCTTCTGCCGATACGCTGGAAATCACCAAGATAGCCATGGATTTGACCGAGGGTCTATTCCGCGAGGGAATACTTTACAAAAAATCAGGAGTCATCCTTTCCGACATAGTCGGAGGATGCTCACACCCTGTCCTGTTTGACTCCGTGGAAAAAAGGGAAGAAAGGCTTGAGCTTTCACGTGCAATGGATAAAATAAACCATAAGTACGGGCCAAAAAGCCTTAAGCTCGCAAGTGCCGGCAATGAGAAGGAATTGTGGCATGGGAAGAAAGACCATGTCACTCCCAACTACCTCACTGATATTGATGATATCATGACTATCGACATTTAACAGATCTCTCCATGCGCTTCGCTTAGTCGAGATGACAGTGTGTCATTTCGAGCGGAGTCCTTTTGTCATTTCGAGCGAAGCCCGCAGGGCGAAGTCGAGAAATCTGCACGTCACCAACAACCCGAGCCCCGAAAGTCATTCATCTAACTTTCGGGGCTCGAGTCATCACTATATCGATTATAATCTCCCTATTTATCAGAGGATTAAAGCTCTATAGCCTTGTAGCGTGGAACGAGGGTCTTCATCAGAGCCCAGGCGATGAGGTAGGCCACACCGCAGAAGCAGAACATGATGAAGTAACCGGCTGGCTTGCCTGTGAAACCCAGGAAGGAGAAAGCCTCGCCTGCAGTCTCGGAATAAGTGAAGAGCACACCGGCAGATTTCTGAATGAGCATTGATCCTATGCCGCCCGCCATCTGGCCTATGCCTGTGATTGTGGCAGTGGTGCTCTTAGGGAACATGTCGCCCACGGTTGAGTAGAGGTTGGCGCTCCAGGCCTGATGGCCGGCTCCTGCAAGACCGATGAAGATGGCAGGAAGCCATGGATTGCCAGTACTCATGCCCAAAGGCTGTGCAAGCAGGGCTGTAAGCGGCACGAAGGCAAAGAGCAACATTGCGAGCATACGGCCGTTGTAAGGATGCATCTGCCTGTTCTCCACGAAGTACTTAGGAAGGTAGCCTCCGAAAATAGACAGGGCAGTCACTATGGCGTAAAGGGTGAAAATCAGAGCCTGGCCCTGACCCGAGGTAGGTGGAGCGTCAAACTGGTTGGTAAAATATGAAGGAGCCCAGAAAAGGAAGAACCACCATACGCCGTCAGTAAAGAACTTGGCAGCGATAAAGCTCCAGGTCTGCCTGTATTTCAATGCACCCCAGATGGATATGCTTTTCTCTTTGGCAAGGGCAGCTTTCTCTGCAGCCTCAGCTGCATCATCCTGCTGTATATACTCCAGCTCAGCGGCATTCACATGCTTGCACTGTTCAGGCTTGTCATACATGAATACCCAGAAGAACATCCAGAGGAAGCCGAGGGAACCAATTATGATGAAGGCCATCTCCCAGCCCAGATGCTGGGCAAGAGGCGGAATGCACAATGGAGCCGCAAGTGCGCCTACAGATGAGCCGGCGTTGAAGATTGAAGTGGCGAAAGCACGGTCCTTCTTAGGGAAATACTCGGCAGTGGCCTTGATGGCAGCCGGGAAGTTGCCGGCCTCACCAAGTGCGAGTATGCCTCGGCAAAGGAGGAATAGATATACCGAAGTGGTGCTTATGGCAAGGGCTATATTGCTGCCTGCTTCGACTGCACGCAGGGCTGCAACGCTGTCTACTCCAGGGACCATCATAGCCGTAGCCCAACCGCACAGGGCATGGAGACATGCGCCCGCAGACCATACTCCAATAGCAATGAGATAGCCTTTCTTAGTGCCCATCCAGTCTACGAATTTACCTGCAAAAAGGCAGGCGAAAGCGTAGAAGAATGAGAAGAGTGAGGTGATGGTACCATAATCCGAGTCCGTCCAGTGGAACTCCGGTTTTATGAATTCATCATAGGTGAGGGAAAGTACCTGGCGGTCGAGATAATTGACTGTGGTAGCCACAAAAAGCAGTGAACACAGCCACCAGCGCCAGTTTGACATTAGTTTCTTTTGAGTTGACATCTACACCTACGTTTTATTTGCGTACTTCTGCAATGATATCAAGGGCGGCGCGGCAGAGCTCAGTAATCTTGCCCCACTCGCCTGCAGCAATAACATCCTTAGGGAATAGGTTGGAACCCATGCCTACACAAGTGACACCGGCTCCGAACCAGCCTTTGAGATTCTCTTTCTCAGGCTTCACTCCGCCTGTCACCATAATCTGGCTCCAAGGCATAGGAGCACGGAGGCCTTTTACGAAGTTAGGGCCAAGCACATCTCCAGGGAATACCTTGCAGAGGTCACAGCCCAGCTCCTGAGCCTTGCCGACTTCGCTCACTGTTCCACAACCAGGGCAGTAAGGCACCAGACGACGGTTGCATACAGGGGCTATCTCAGGGTTGAAGAGAGGTCCCACAACGAAATTTGCGCCCAGCTGAAGGTAGAGGGCGGCTGTTCCCGGATCCACTACAGAGCCTATGCCCAAGATCATGCCCGGCAGTTCCTTGCCCGCATATTTCACCAATTCGCCGAACACTTCCTGCGCGAAATCTCCCCTGTTGGTAAATTCGAATGCCCTTACACCGCCTTCATAGCAGGCTTTGAGGACCTTCTTTGCAATCTCAACATCGCTGTGGTAGAAAACAGGCACCATACCTGTATCCTTCATGGCCGAAATGACCTGAAATTTTGTATATTTTGCCATATTGTACTAATAATTAACGTTGTACACGACCATTTGCATTACCGCCGGCAAGGCTGAGGACCTCTGCCTCG
>CAMFRR010000186.1 GCA_945982095.1 uncultured Bacteroidales bacterium | reverse complement strand
ATGTGTATAAGAGACAGATCGGCGCCCATGAGAGCGGCCTCATAGGTGAGAACCCTAACGGCATTCCTAACAACCTCATGCCTTATATCACCCAGACAGCCATAGGAAAACGTGCCGAGCTTGGAATATTCGGCGACGACTATGACACCCATGACGGAACAGGCGTGAGGGATTATATCCACGTTGTGGACCTTGCCTGCGGTCATGTGTGCGCACTTAAGGCTATTGAGCAGAAAAAGGGTCTGGCCATATACAATCTGGGTACAGGCCACGGCTACAGCGTTCTGGACGTAGTGAAAGCATTCGAGAAGGCCAACGGCCTCAAGCTGCCTTACAGCATCAAGCCACGCCGTCCTGGCGATATCGCCACTTGCTACTGCGATCCTGCAAAAGCCAAGGCAGAACTGGGCTGGGAAGCTAAATACGGCATTGAAGAGATGTGCCGCGATTCCTGGAACTTCCAGAAAAACAATCCTAACGGCTACGAGGCTTAAGCTGACATAAGAGCCATCAGCCTATCATATGTTCAGTAATTCACGATATTTTGGCAATATCCACATTCTGTCATCCACAAGATATTCCAACTTATCCAGATGATATCTGATCTGTTCGAAGCAATATTCCACTTCATCGTGATAGGCTATGGCTTTAAGCCTTTCTGATTCAATGCGATTGGCCTTCTTACGGGCCTCCACCATAGCTTCCACCCCTTCACTTGCCTTGCTGCAGTGTTTTGAGATTTCGCGCACTATGCTCAAGTTTTCGGCTGTCAATTGCGAGGCTTCAGCTGCGTCAAACACCTGCTGCATCCTGTGAATGGAATCCAGAAGCTTGGTCTGATATTGTTTGGCTACAGGTATTACCTGATTCATAGCCATGTCGCCAAGAACCCTGGCTTCAATCTGGATTTTCTTGGTATATGTATCCCACTTGACCTCATTGCGGGCATAAAGCTCCTTGCGGGTCATGACATCCATAGCTTCGAACATCTTGATCGAGTCTTCGGCCAGATAGCGGTCGAAGAGCAGTGGGGCGCTGTTTTCACAATCCAATCCCCGACGCGCTGCTTCAGCCTTCCATTCTTCAGAGTAGCCGTTACCCTCAAACCTTATATCCTTGCACTCGCTGATATAAGTTCTCACCACTTCCAAGACTGCATCCTGCAGAGACAATCCTTCGGCCTTGACTTTGGCCTGAACATCAGCCTTGAAATCTGTAAGTTGCTCAGCCACAGCGGTATTGAGCACTATCATGCTGCATGCGCAGTTGGCTTCGGAGCCCACTGCACGGAATTCGAACCTATTGCCGGTAAAAGCAAAAGGGGAGGTGCGGTTGCGGTCGGTGTTGTCCACCAGAATCTCAGGAATCTGAGGGATGTTGAATTGAAGTCCCTGTTTCCCCTTGCCCGATGCAAGTTCAGCGCTCTGTTCCAGGGAGTCGAGCATTGATGAAAGCTGGGTGCCGAGGAAAGCTGAAATAATGGCCGGTGGAGCCTCTGCAGCGCCGAGTCTATGGGTGTTGGTAGCGCTCATGATTGAGGCCTTGAGCAGGCCGTTGTGCCTGTGCACAGCTTTAAGGGTATTGACTACAAAGGTGAGGAAACGCAGGTTCTCGCTTTCGTTCTTTCCCGGCGCAAACAGCAGCGAGCCTTTGTCAGTGCCGAGGCTCCAGTTGCAGTGCTTGCCCGAGCCGTTGATGCCTCTGAATGGTTTTTCATGCAGAAGCACCCTGAATCCGTGTTCAGCCGCCACTGTCTGCATCAGTGACATAATGAGCATGTTGTGGTCTACGGCCAGGTTGCATTCTTCGTATATAGGGGCCAGCTCGAACTGACCTGGAGCTGCCTCGTTGTGCCTGGTTTTCAATGGAATACCCAGCTTGAGGGCACGTATCTCGAGCTCAGCCATGAAGGATATGACCCTCTGTGGTATGCTGCCGAAATAATGGTCGTCCAGCTGTTGGTTCTTGGCTGATTCCAGGCCTAGGAGGGTGCGGCCCGTTGTGAGCAGGTCGGGGCGTGCTATGCACAGGTCTGCATCCACCAGGAAATATTCCTGTTCTATGCCGAGAAAGGCTTTGACCTGCTTGACCTCAGGGTCGAAGAAGCGGCACACGTCCACAGCAGCCTTGTTGATGGCCCTGAGCGAGCGCAGCAGCGGGGCTTTGTAGTCCAGAGATTCGCCTGTGTAGGATATGAATATGGTGGGAATGCAAAGGGTGTCGTCTATAATGAATACTGGCGACGAAGCGTCCCATGCCGTGTAGCCCCTGGCTTCGAAAGTGTTACGTATGCCTCCGTTGGGGAAGCTTGAGGCGTCAGGCTCCTGTTGTACCAGCACCTTTCCGCTGAAGCTTTCCATCACTCCGCCCTTGCCATTGTATTCAATGAAGCTTTCGTGTTTCTCTGCAGTGCCACCCGTAAGCGGTTGGAACCAATGGGTATAGTGTGTTACTCCATGTTCCGAAGCCCATATGCGCATACCTTCGGCCACTGCGTCTGCAATGTTTCTGTCGAGGTGTTTACCATTGTCTATTACATCTATTATACTGTCGTAGACTTTAGCCGGAAGGTAGCGTTTCATCTTTTCACGGTCAAAGACTTTGACGGCAAAATATTGGTCTGGACGCTGATTTGGCTGTTCGAAGTTTACTGCTTTCTTGTTGAAGGCTTTCTCTACAGCCCTGAATCTCAAATCGGACATAGCAATTTTTCTTCAAATTTAGCCAAATTCGACCTCATCCTGAAATTTATTAGTATATTTGCCCAAAATTACAATAACTATGGCAAAATTAGCACTCTCAAAAGACAAAAAGATCGCTGGCGTTTGCGGTGGCGTAGCTGAATATTTCGGAATTGACGCAACTCTTGTTCGCATAATTTGGCTGCTTTTCGTGCTCTTCGGAGGTTGCGGTCTGCTGGCCTATCTTATCTGCTGGATTCTCATGCCTAATGAGTAAATCCGGCCTGCTTATAGCCCCAAGGGAATAATTTAGCCCTAAGCCAGGCAATGAGCCCCAAGGGGAAATATTTAGCCCTAAGGCACGCAATGAGCCCAAGGGAAAAATTAAGCCCTGAGGCGAGCATCGAGCCCAACAACTAACAAAAATAAAGAGGATGACCCATTGG
>CAMFRR010000185.1 GCA_945982095.1 uncultured Bacteroidales bacterium | reverse complement strand
CTACACGTAAGGAGTCGTCGGCAGCGTCAGATGTGTATAAGAGACAGGCTGCGTCAGGAATGGAATATTGCACTTCAGGAGCAGAGCCTCATTCAGAAGGCACAGGAAGAGATAGCAGCGACTGTCACAGAAATCACCCCATACGATGTCCAGCAATATCTCAATTCGCTCGACAAGGAAGACATTCCTATGGTTCCTGTGAAATATCAGCTCAGCCAGATCTGCATATATCCGGACAGGGAGGCAGCCAATAATGCCGTCAAGGAAAGGCTGCTTGCAATACGCGAGCGCATCATAGGAGGAGAAAGGTTCAGCACACTTGCACGCCTCTATTCACAGGATCCTGGCTCGGCACGACGCGGCGGAGAATTGGGAATGGCCTCCAAGAACATATTCTGGCCTGCCTTTTCCGATGCAGCCATGGCTCTCAAGCCGGGCATAGTGTCACAGATAGTAGAAACTCCTGACGGATTCCACATCATAGAAGTGCTCGACAAAAATGGCGACATGTTCAACGCACGCCACATACTGCTCAAGCCTGAATATACTTCCGAAGACCGTGAAAAGGGATTCCACAAGCTGGACAGCCTGAAAACGGAAATCTTGGAAGGCAACATAACTTTCGGACAGGCAGCGCGTTTCTTCTCCGAAGACCCGTCAACACGCACAAACAAAGGTCAGATGAGCGATCCTTACACAGGTTCGGCCTATTTCGAGATCGACCAGCTCAAGCCACAGGACTACGCAGCCATCAAAGACCTGAAAGAAGGCGAAATCTCAGCACCTGTGGAGTCTCTGGACAACGAAGGCCGTGCCGGCAACACCGTTTATAAGGTAATTCGCGTGGACAAGATCATTCCGGCCCATACGGCGACATTCTCATATGACTACGACCTGCTCATGGAACAGGCCAGGATGAAACAGCAGAAGGAAGCCATAGACAAGTTCATAAAAACCAAGATAGGAAGCACTCATGTCATCATAGATCCGATCTTCGCGGATTGCGACTACAACAATATTGAGTGGAAAGATAAAATACGCAAAGACTAAGCATGCGTAAACTTAAGAGTATCAGCGGATTGATATTAGTGGCCGCGTTATGTGCAGCCATGTGCGCCAGCAAGCCCGACAAGCCAGAAAAAGAGAAGGACAAATATGTCAGGCTGATGAGCGCCCAGTCCGTCAGTACCATGGTCAAAGACGGCAGGGACTTCAGAATGGCAGAAGGACCTGCCCGTTTCCTGCACAACGACACATGGCTCATATGCGACACTGCACTCTGGGATGTAGACAAGCAGGTTATCTATGCAATGGGCAATGTGAGCATAGAGCAGGATGAGACCGAGCTGCGCAGCGACAAGCTCACATACTACATAGAAACGGACATAGCCGAATTCCGAGGTTCACTTGTGGAGCTCATTGACAAGGATAATAATATACTGCGTACCAGGCATTTGGACTACAACACCAAAGACTCTGTTGCCACATTCCACTTCGGCGCTGCAATGCGTGACAAAGATGGCCAGATCATAGAGAGCCGGGACGGAAGCTATGAGTCCAAGGTCAAGCTTTTCACTTTCGAGAACGAAGTGGACATGTTCTCGGACTCCGTGTTCGTAAAAACTTCCAAGTTGCTGTATGAATCTGACCAATCTCTGGCCACCTTCCCGAATTATGTGGATGCGTGGAACGAGGACAGGATGATGTCAGGTAACAGGGGCAACTACAACATCAGCAGCGAAATCTTTTTCATGACAGGCAATGTACACTGCATGGACACCGACAACGAAATGTGGTGCGACAGCCTGTACTTCTATAAGAAGCTGAAAAGCCTGCAGCTTATGGGCAATGCCCAGATAAGCGACAGCAGCAGGGCCAGCACAGGAATGTCCGGACGTATGTATTACAGGGACAGCCTGAGTTTTGCCAAGATGTGGGACGATCCGCTTCTGATTACCCTGACCGAGGAGGAAGACAAGGAGGGTAAAGTGCAGAAAGACAGCCTTTTCATGAGGGCGGACACCTTATACACCTGGAAGCTCATGCGTTTTCAGCTGGATTCGTCTGAAGTGGACAATGCAAAGACCCGCATTCAGGACTTGAGTTCTGACCCTATTGCCAACATAAGGGCGAAGGCTGCGGAAGAAGCTGAGCGCAGGCGCCGTGAAGAAGAAGGGTTTGAGGACCAGGGCGGGGCCTCTGCAGCTCCAAAGGAGCAGAAAGAGCAGAAGGAGCAGAAAGGTGGGGCCAAGAAGCCGGAAATGAAGGAGGAAAAGAAGCCTGACTCCCTGGGAGTTGCTGACAGTTTAACGCGGCCAAAAGCTCTGAAAGATTCACTGGCACTGTCAGATTCTCGAACTATAACTGATTCACTCGCCCTGCCAGATTCACTCGCCCTGCCAGATTCTTTGGCCAATTTAGGCCCGAAATACACGGCAGAGGACTCAGTGGAATTCAACCACATAAGGGCTGTGGGCAAGGTAAAGATGTGGCGCAAGGATATGCAGGTTGTGTGTGACTCCCTGATGTACACAGACTTAGATTCACTTGCAAGGCTCTACAAATCCCCTGTTGTATGGAATGGAAAAGACCACCAGTACAGCGCAGACAGCATATTCGTTGCCACTCGCGATGGCAGTCTGGACAGGGCAAACCTCCTGTCAAACGCCTTCATATTTATTGAAGAGGAAAAGGACAAGTTCTATAACCAGATCAAGGCAACGGAAATGACGGCCTTCTTCGACGAGAAAGGGCAGCTGAAGCGTTTCGATGCCCTTGGAGGCGCCAATGCCATATTCTTTATGAGGGAGAAGGAGGATGTCTCGTTGGCCAACCGTTCGGAAGCGACCATGTTCACAGCTAATTTCGTAGACGGCGAACTGAGCAGCATATCCTATTACGAGAATCCAAAGAGCAGTGCCTACCCTGTAGCCCAGATGAGGGCAGACGACAAGACCCTCAAGGGTGCAAGCTGGATTCCTGCATCAAGACCTTCAGGCCGTAAAGAGCTTAGCTCACGCATGGAGCGACGCAGCGAAAAATCCGGCTACAGTAAACACCCCCGTGCGAGGTACCTGCAGACAGGGATATATTTCCCCGGCTATATGGACAATATATACAGGCAGATAGCC
>CAMFRR010000184.1 GCA_945982095.1 uncultured Bacteroidales bacterium | reverse complement strand
CAACAATATTGAGCTGGCCCTGTGGCGCCTGAAGGCAGTGATGGGTGTGGACCTGGATATGAAGATTGATGTGGAGGGAAGTCTTGAGGATTATGCCCAGACCATGTTCTATGACCTTCACGAGCATGACCAGTTCGATCTTGCCAAGAACAGCTCTCTGCGTCAGATGGATATGCAGATTATGGAGATGAAAAAGTCAGTGCAGCTCAACAGATTGGCCTATGTACCTTCAGTAGCTGCCTCTTTCAACTATTCTTGGATTTCGATGGCCAATGACTTCAAGTTCAGCGAGTACAAGTGGAACCCTTACTCTACTTTCGGCCTCAGCATACAGATTCCTATCCTTAGCGGCGGCAAGAGATATAATGCCGTAAAACAGAGCAAGATGCAGATGGAGCAGCTTCAGCTTCAGAAGGTAAACGCAGAGCGCAACATGCAGATTGCGGTCAAGAGCAACCTCGCTACCATGGAGACCAACATGAACAGCTACTATGCTGCCGAGTCGGCTCTCGAGAGCGCCCGCAAAGGCTATGACATTTCTGCAGAGTCCTATAAAGTGGGCCGCAGTACTCTTGTCGAGCTCAATGATGCCATGCTCGCCCTTTCACAGACCGAACTTCTCAAATATCAGTCAATACATTCCTTCCTCGTAGCCAAAGCTTCATTGGAGCAGCAGCTCGGCCAGGACTTTATCGTAGAATAACATAAATGATTCAAACAATGAAAAACATATACGGATATATAGCTCTCCTGTCGTGCACTGCTCTTATGGTTTCATCCTGCGGCAGCAGCGAACCACAGGAAGAAAAGAAGGTGGAGGAAACACCGCTGGTTAAGGTTACTGTCGCAAGCACTAAGAGTGTAGTGGATGACATGACATATTCAAGCACTGTCCAGGCCTGGGCCAAGAACAACATCGCTCCACAGCAGGGCGGCCGCATTGAGAAACTGCTCGTTGAAGTGGGCGACTACGTGACTGAAGGCCAAATCGTTGCCTATATGGAGGATGTACAGCTCCAGCAGTCTGAGCTTCAGGTAAAGAATGACGAGATAGAGTATTCACGTCTCAAGAGCCTCAAGGAAAAGGGCGGCGTATCACAGTCAGACTTCGATGCCTTCGAGATGGCTTGCAAGGTGCACAAGACCCAGTATGAGAACCTTCTCCGCAATACTGTACTCCGCAGCCCTATCACAGGTGTCATCAGCTCAAGGAACTATGATAAGGGCGACATGTATGGAATGTCCCAGCCTTTGTACACAGTAGAGCAGGTTGTGCCTGTGAAACTGCTTATCAGCATCTCCGAGTCTTATTACAGCAAGGTGAAGAAAGGTCAGTCAGCAGTCATTACAGCCGACGCTTTCCCTGACAAGACTTTCAGCGGTCAGATTACCAACATTTATCCTACTATAGACCCTATCAGCCACACTTTCCAGGCTGAGGTAAAGGTTGCCAACCCTTACAAGACCCTGCGTCCCGGCATGTATGCCAAGGTAAATCTCATTTTCGGAGAGCGCGAGCAGGTAATCGTACCTGACGTAGCAGTGACTAAGCAGGTGGGTTCAGCCGAACGTTACGTATACATTCTTGACGAAAGCGACAACACTGTTCATTATTCACTGGTTGAGCTTGGCCGTCGCGTAGGCAATGAATATGTCGTGCTCAGCGGTGTGAAAGCCGGTGACAAGGTTGTTACCGAGGGCATACTTCGCCTTAAGAACGGGGTTAAAGTCAATGTTGCAAAATAGCCATGAGCATCTACAGAAAAGCCGTAAATAATCCGGTGACCACCACGCTGGTGTTCGTCGCCTGTATGATCTTCGGTATATTCTCGTTGATGAATCTGAGCATCAACCAGTTTCCGGAGTTCGAATCCAACTATATCATGGTGATGAGTTCCTACAACGGAGCTTCTGCACCTGATATTGAGACCAACCTCTCCAAAGTTTTGGAGAATACCCTCAACTCTGTTCCTAACCTCAAGAACATCACCTCCACTTCAAAGGAGAATACTTCTGTGATAGCCCTTGAGTTCGAATACGGTACAGATATAGACGAGGCAACCAACGACGTACGTGACAAACTGGACCTCGTGAACTCTTATCTCCCTGACGGAGCATCAGTTCCTGTGATTTTCAAGTTCAGCGCCGACGATATGCCTATCTTCATCATGTCGGCAACTGCAAATGAGTCTTACAGGGCACTGGACAAAATACTTGATGACAAGGTTTCAACTCCGCTGGCCCGAATCAACGGTGTGGGTGCAGTTTCCGTTTCCGGTGCTCCTAAGCGTGAGGTTCAGGTATATGTGGATCCTACCAAGCTGGCTGCCTACCATCTGAATATCGCAGCCATATCTTCAGCCATAGCCTACGAGAACAAGAACGTTCCTTCAGGAAACATAGACATAGGTTCAGACACTTACACCCTGCGTGTTGAAAAAGAATTCAAGTCTTCGGACGAGATTAAGGACGTAGTGGTGGGTTACAACAATAACGGCCCTATATATGTGCGCGACGTAGCCACAGTTATCGATGGCGTGGAAGAGCGCATGCAGGAGGCCTATACTGACGGTGTCCAGGGTGCCCGTATCATCATTCAGAAACAGAACGGTGCCAACACCGTAAACGTAATCAAGAACCTCAAGAAAGAGCTCAAGAAGATTGAGAAGACTCTTCCGAGCGATGTGAAGATTGATGTAATCGTGGATGGTTCACGTAATATCATCAACTCAATCAACTCCCTGGTAGAGACCATCATAATCACCTTCCTCGTGGTTATGGCAGTGGTGCTCCTCTTCCTGGGCCGCTGGAGGGCTACCTTCATCATCCTTACGGCCATCCCTATTTCCCTGTTGGCTTCGCTGGTTTACCTCTTCGCAACAGGCAACACCCTCAATGTCATTTCGATGTCAGCCCTTTCCATAGCCATAGGCATGGTGGTGGATGATGCCATTGTGGTGCTTGAGAACGTATCTGCCCATATTGACAGGGGAGAGCAGCCTAAGGAGGCAGCCGTCAATGCGACTGGCGAGGTGGGTATTTCCGTAATCGCTTCTACTCTGACCATGCTCGCCGTGTTCCTGCCTCTTACCATGGTAAGCGGTATGGCCGGAATCATGTTCAAACAGCTGGGC
>CAMFRR010000183.1 GCA_945982095.1 uncultured Bacteroidales bacterium | reverse complement strand
CAGTAATGTTGATGGTAGGAATATTTCTGTAAGCCCTGTTGGATTTGGCCCCTATGCTCTTTACGGAAGTTTTGTTGGTGAATTGGTCGATTGCCCTGAGGACGATGAAGACTGCGATAAGAGCAGTGATGATAAATACGATTTTCATAATTCTTGTTTTTTGTTTTGTGGTGCAAAGATATCTCCACCATAAACTTTAGGCAAGAATCGGTATCAGTTTCTTTCTATAGCAGCAATCGCTTTATTTCATTTTCCTGGTTTTTGCCTTGGGCACAAAATAACGGCACTGTTGTATGACAACAAAAAAGAACCTCCGGGCTGGAAAGCTTGGAGGTTCTTTTTTTTGCTATCTTTGTGGAGCATAGGAGAATCGAACTCCTGACCTTTTGAATGCCATTCAAACGCTCTACCAACTGAGCTAATACCCCGTGTTTCGGATTGCAAAGATAGCAAAAGATTCGGGATATTCAAAAAAAAGATCAGTTTATCCGAGGAAGGAAATCAGCACACCGGCTGCTACGGCCGAGCCTATCACACCTGAAATGTTGGATGCCATGCAGTAGTTGAGCACGTGGTTCTTAGGGTCATACTTGGTGCTAATTCCATTGGCAACACGGCTGGCCATAGGAACTGCAGAAAGACCGCATGCTCCGATGAGAGGGTTGATTTTCTTCTTAGCAAAAAGGTTCCATATCTTCACCATGAAAATGCCGCTGGCAATGCTAAGGGCAAAGGCGCAGAATCCGCCCACGATGATGCCTAAAGTCTGCAGGTTGAGGAATGCATCCACAGTCATGGTAGCACCTACGCATATTCCGAGGAAGATGGTGGCGGCATTCATCAGGCCGTTTGAAGCTACCTCAAAGAGGCGTGAAGTATCGCTGCCTATTTCACGTACCAGGTTGCCGAACATGAGCATTCCCACGAGAGGCACTGCTGTAGGCACGAAGATGGCCACGATGGTGGTAACGGCGATAGGGAATATGATTTTCACTACCCTCATGTTCTTGATTTCATGTTTCACAGGATAAAGTTTGTCCTGCTCTTTCATGTTGATCATGAGCTCCTTCTTTGTGCAGCACAATTTTACGACCAGAGGGATGATGACCGGAACGAGAGCCATGTAGCTGTAGGCGGCAATCGCGATAGGACCGAGCAGATGAGGTGCAAGCTTGATGGTTGTGAATATGGCCGTAGGGCCGTCAGCTCCGCCTATGATGCCCAGCGAGCCTGCTTCCTGTGGGGTAAAGCCCAGCAACAGAGAGATGATGAGTACGGCGAATATGCCCATCTGAGCTGCGGCACCGAAGATGGCAAGCTTGAGGTTGCGCAGCATAGGTCCGAAGTCTGTCATTGCTCCCACGCCCATGAAAATGATAGGAGGGAGCAGGCCTGTCTTGATAAGGGCATAGTAGAGGTAGTTCATGATGCCCAGGTCGTGGGCAATCTGGTGCAGAGGCATCTCCCATATATTGGCCATTTCGCCGTTGGGAAGAGGTACCATGCCCTGTGGGTCGGCCTGTATGATGCCCATGTCACCGCCGGGGAAGTTGGCTATGAGCACGCCGAAAGCAATGGGAACCAGCAGCAGAGGTTCGTATTTCTTCACTATGCCCAGGTAGAGCAGCACGAAGGCCAGCAGATACATAAGCAGGTATGCCGGACTGTCGATTATGCTGCTCAAGGCAGTCATGTCGTAAAGTTTGCGGAATATTTCTAACAATGCGTCCATATTATGCGCGGGCTACTTTTACAATGATATCATCCTCTTCAACGCTGTCGCCGTTCGATGGCAGTATGGCTGTGATGACGCCGTCAAACTCAGCCGCTATTGCGTTGTTGATCTTCATGGCCTCGATATAGCATATGGTTTCTCCCTGCTTTACGAAGTCACCCACTTTGTGGGCCACCTCAGAAGGCTCTTTGGTCAGATAGAACTTGCCGGAGATTGGGGCAGCAATTCCTTCACCCTCGCCTGTAGCTTTTGCTGCAGAGCCGGCGGAAGCTGCAGGTAGCTCGTCAGTGTATGAGATGTCCAGTTTATATACCTGTCCGTTCACATTGACAGTGATGACAGAAGGCTGGTTTCCTGCGGCAGGGGCTTCTGCTGCAGCTTTGCGTTTCTCCAGATCGGCAAGGAAGTCAGCTTTGGCCTTGCCGCTCTTGAAGGTCTCATACTGAGCCGGATGCATGGCATATTCAAAGAGCTCTTCATCATCAGGACCTGTCTCCCATCCGTTCTCCTTCATCTTGGCGCGGAACTCATCAAGACAGTCAGGATAATTGCCCTGAGGGTCGTCAGTTACAAAAATGCGTCCCTGTGCGGCGGCAAGAGCCTTGATCTCTTCGTCCACCTCGCCCGGAAGCTTGCCGCTCTTTCCGAGTATCATATCCCAGATCTGATCCGGAATCATCTCCCAGCGCTTCTTGCCTTTCTCCATGAGCATTACGTTCATCAAGGCCAAGTTCTTGACATACTGTGAGAATGGGGTCACCAGCGGAGGATATCCCACTTTTGGCCATACATAAGCCACCTCATCGAAGAGTTTGACGAGCAGCTGATCTGTATTGAGTTCTGGCTGACCGTTCTTTACTTTCCATTTGTTCAGAGATGAGAGGTTCTCTTCCAGGTCTGTCATAAGGGATCCCATCATGCCGCCAGGAAGACCAGGTTTCACGAGCAGAGAGTTGTCCAGACGGTTTGCAGCAGGACAATAGTATTTCATCCATTCGTCAAGCATGGCCTGAATGCCGCTGCGTACTTCCATGTAGCCCTCCATGTTGATTTCCTTTACCTTGAATCCGGCATCCTTGAGCATTTCCTGAACGGCAATGATGTCGGCATGGCCTGTACCCCAGGAGAGGGGAGCGACGGCAGCGTCCACATAGTCGCAGCCGTTCTGGCACACTTCGAGTATTGAAGCCATAGAGAAGCCCGGACCTGCATGTGAGTGATACTCAACTATTATGTCTTTCTTGAGCTGCTTGATGCCTTTGACAATCTTGCCCAATGATACAGGGCGGCCTATGCCTGCCATATCCTTCAGACAGATCTCGTCTGCGCCGGCATCAATGAACTGTTTGGCAAGGTTTACATCTGTCTCTTATACACATCTCCGAGCCCACGAGACGGACTCCTAT
>CAMFRR010000182.1 GCA_945982095.1 uncultured Bacteroidales bacterium | reverse complement strand
CAACAACTTTCTTGGTGAGGGCGATGTTGTCCTCATATGGGAGGTGTGAAGCGTCAATCATGACTGATGAGAAGCCTGTGTCAACGCAGCTCTTGCAGAGCTCGAAGCTGTCACCGTGGTCGAGGTGGAGGCAAATCTGAGGTTTCTCCCAACCAAGCTCTTTAGCGTACTCTACCGCACCCTGAGCCATGTAGCGGAGCAGAGTCTGGTTAGCATAGTTGCGTGCGCCTTTTGAAACCTGGAGGATTACAGGAGACTTTGTCTCAGCTGCAGCCTGAATGATGGCCTGAAGCTGCTCCATGTTATTGAAGTTGAAAGCAGGGATTGCGTAGCCGCCTGCTACAGCCTTGGCAAACATCTCTTTGGTGTTCACAAGGCCAAGTTCTTTATAAGAAACGCTCATAATGATAAATGATTAAATAATTTCAAATAGTACGCAAATTTAACTAATTTTGCACAAACCTTCAATATATATGAGCAAAAAAGTAGTGATTTTTTCAGCCCCCTCAGGCTCGGGCAAAAGTACGGTTGTGGGCCATTGTCTCCAGTCCTTTCCTCAGATGGCCTTTTCTGTTTCAGCCACTTCCCGCGCCCCTCGCGGCGAGGAGAAGAATGGGGAAGCCTATTGGTTCGTAAGCGCGGATGAATTCCGGCGTCTCATTGCTGAGGATGCCCTGGTGGAGTGGCAGGAAGTATATGCGGGATCATATTATGGTACTCTCAAATCTGAGCTTGAACGTCTTTGGAATGACGGTAAGGTAATAGTTTTCGATGTTGATGTGGTCGGAGCCTATAATCTGAAGAAATATTTTGGGGATCAAGCCTTGTCAGTGCTGGTGAAGGCTCCGTCAGAAGAAGTTCTGCGCCAAAGACTTACCGGACGTGGCACGGACAGCGCCGAAGCTATAGAGATGCGTCTTGCCAAAGCTGCGCAGGAGCTGGAATTCGCAGAAGGCAAGGTGGATTATGTGCTGGTGAATGATGAGCTGGAGAAAGCCTTTGCCGATGCAGATCGTGTTATTGCGGCTTTCCTTGAACAATAATATGTATTTGTGATGTATAAAGACGTCAAATATCCTTCACGCCTGCTGGAGAATGCTGTGGAGGCCATAGGAGGCCTGCCCGGGATAGGGGAGCGCAGTGCCTTGCGCCTTGCCCTCCATCTTCTGAGGCAGCCTGCCGAGAACGTACACCATTTTACAGAGGCCATCAATGCCTTGCGCGACAATGTGTGCTATTGCAGGCAGTGCCAGATGATAAGCGAGGAGCCTATTTGCAGCATATGTGCGGATGAGAGGCGAGACCACAGGATGATATGCGTGGTGGAGAGTGTCAACGATGTGATGAGCATTGAGCGTACTGGCCAGTATCATGGTGTGTATCATGTACTTGGCGGTATCATTTCCCCTATAGCGGGGGTAGGCCCGCACGATTTGAACATATCGTCACTGAAGGACAGGGTTGCGGCCTTGTGCGCTTCGGGTGCAAATTCCGGTTTGGAAACAGCAACGGATGCGGCTGTGGAGGTGATTATGGCCCTGCCCGGAGATGTTGAGGGAGAGACCACAGCCTTTTACATATATAGACAGATAAGGAATCTTGGGGAGGTCAAGGTAACAACAATAGCCCGCGGTCTGGGCTTCGGTGATGGCCTGCAGTATGCCGATTCCTTCACTCTGGGCCGAAGCATCGCGGGACGTCTGCCTTTTTCTGCCAAATAGCCGGTCCCTACCTGCCTGTCTCGAAGAATGACAGGGTCTGCTTCATAATCTTCTCAAAATCAGAACGTTCCGAAAGTATCTCAAGAGGGAATCCGAACGCTGCCACCCTATAACTCCCGAAATCGGTGCGTACGGCTGATGCAAGCTTGCTGTCTACATATTCCATGTATATGCTTGAACCCATCTTATAGGCCGACAAGGCGTCAGGGGATTCTACACAGTATGATTGCCTAACGGGTTCGGTAGGATATTGCATCCTTGCCGCTTCTCCTATGATGCTGACAACTCCGCTACGGCTGCCTTTCTGACGTCTGAGCCCGAAGCCCAGCTTATTCTGTACAAAACTGCGCAGCTCAGGGCCTGCTTCAACAGCCTCAGTGGCTATGTATGAGCCGCTTATCATTATATTACAGCCACGTTCTACGCAAGTTTTCACTGCGGCGACAAGCCCTTCATTCCACACCCCGCCCCTCTGTGGGCTACGTGTGCCTGTCTTTACCTTGCACTCCTTGCCGCATATGATGTCCAAAGCCCAGCAATCTTCCACCGCCTCCATTTCTCCGCAGGCAAATGCTTCGCTGCTGCAGCTGTCAAAGGAATATCCCGCTTCAATCAAGGCCCTTCCGTGCATGAGACAGTAGTCGAAAGTGTTGCCCCCTATTACTTTGTCCACATAGTCATCATAACAGGCCCCGAAACTGTTGATTTCGCCGAAAGATTTGTCTTTCAGCCTGTTGAACTCGAATTGCCGGCCTACGAATGACCAGTCTCGCATATATGGCACGCCGCTGTCCTGAGCCGTGTCGAAACCTGCGAAAGTCTTGGTGTCGAACCATTTAGGGCCACTTACGCGGTGAAAGTCATTGACCACGCAGACTTTTTTGCAGCCTTTTCCGGCAGTTCCGACGGCCACGACTTCAGAATCAAAGGACAGACCGCCCTCGTTGGCTGCAACAATCTTGAAGGCATATACCAGACCGGGTTCAATCTGTACGCGATGCCTGTATGTGCCCAGACAATCTGCCTCGGGTCTGATAACTGTGCCTGCATCCCAGCCTCCATGTTCCACTTTCTTATAAAGTATGAAGTAATCGGCAGTGGCTGTAGGCTCCAGACTGTCAGGCCTTTCGCGCCAATATATTTCGGCTTCGGCTGTGGCTGTCTCCAAGGAAGGGATTGAGCCTTCATAATCAGGCTCATTTCCTATCAGGCGAACACCTAAGCCCTCCACTGGGAGAGCTTGCACTACATATGGCCTATTATATCTGGTACTCAGGTACTTGAGTATGGCCTTATATACGGCTCTGGAGGCCGAAAACTTGAAAGCCGGATCCAGGCCATATTTCATATCCTCGAAATTCTGGTGCGAAAGCAACTCCAGAAGGACTGCGGGGGTGCCTGTCTGTCTCTTATACACATCTCCGAGCCCACGAGACGGAC